>JASEGZ010000061.1 GCA_030018935.1 Syntrophales bacterium | reverse complement strand
TCATGCATATGTCAATGTATTTATTTACTATTTGCCAATATTTTTAAACGGGTTTTAAAAATTGTTATCGATGGAGGATTTGCCATGCAAACGGTCACTGTATCACCAAAATATCAAGTCGTTATACCAAGAGCAGTAAGGGAGGCATTGCGTCTTCGCCCTGGTCAAAAAATGCAGGTTGTAGAATATGACGGACGGATAGAGTTTATCCCTGAACGAGATATTACAGAGCTTCGCGGATTCCTCAAAGGCATAAATACTGAATTCGAACGAGAGGCAGATAGAATATGAATATCGTCGATTCTTCCGGTTGGCTTGCATACTTCGCAGACGAGCCGAATACAAAGCACTTTCTGACCCCTTTGAAAAGATACGCCTTCGCTTGTTGTCCCAGCGGTGACGATCTACGAGGTCTTCAAGGTCGTTCTTCGGGAATCCAGTGAGAATGAAGCACTTCAAGCGGCCGCTGCCATGCAAAAAGGAACAGTTGTGGATCTAACAGCACAGTTTCCTTTTCTTTCCCTGACAAGTGATGTGGTAAAGGGCGTTGGAATAACTGATGCGTAACTGATGTTTACTTCAGACGGCCTTCCGCCACTGCCCAGTTTATGTTTTTAAAGAAGGCCTCGATGTAGTCAGCCCGCTTAAGCCCATAATCGGTCATGAAGGCATGCTCAAAGACGTCTATGACTAGAATCGGGCCACATCCAGCAGGGTGACCAACATCGTGCTCGTTTATCCACTGGCTAAAAAGCTTCCCCGTTAAACTGTCCTGGTACAAAATAACCCAGCCGATGCCACGCATTGTTGCCGTGCCTTTGAAATCTTTCTCCCAACTTTCGTAGCTGCCGAAGTCCTCCGCCAGCTTCTTAGCCAGTTTTCCCAACTTATCCAATGCTGCCTTACCACCGAGATTAGCGAAGTAATACTCATGCAACCTCATACCGTTGAATTCCCAGCCCATCCGCCTCTTCATCTCAGCGTATTCCGGCATACCCACCCTGCCGTCTTTCAGCATCGCCGCCAAAGTATCCATGAGCTTGTTTGTATTGGTCACATAGCCCTGATACAAGGTAAAGTGGTCCTTCAGCAATGTCTCGCTGAAGCCCTCCATCCCGATTAACTTGCCGTAATCCTTTGCTCCGTAAGCCATCTTTTTCCTCCTTTCTTAAGTCTTATTTTTCTGCTTCCTTAAACAGATCGCTGAACACCTCATCATGATATATTTCGTGATCCTCCATCCGCATTAGCAGCTTTTTGAGGGAAGGTGTGGTTACTTTTCTGGCCGCAAGGTCATACTCGGCAGCTACCTTCTTAGAAGCAGAGTCTCATCTTGTCATTAAGCCCCTGTTTTCTGGCGAAGCTATTAACCGAGACCATAAGTCGCTCCGAGTATTCCCTGCTGGCATTTTCCTCAAAGAGAATCCTCTGGTACTTACCGATCAGGTAAGGAAAATGCTCCTTGAGGAGGCTCTGGAGCGACGGCCAGATCCCAAAACGCCGGTTAAGCCGATCAACGTAGAAATAATCGGTACCAACTTCCTTGACCGCTTTTAGCAGCGGGGCCATGTTTTCTTCACTGTCCGAAAGATAGGGAAGCAATGGCCCGAGGAAGATATAGGTGACAATTCCCCTTCTCTTTGCCTCTTCAAGGAGACTCAGGCGCTCAGCGGGAGGTGAAGCCTTAGGTTCGATGAGCTGGCATAGACCCTCGTCGAGAGTGGTGATAGTTACCCCAAATTCTACCCCTTCTCTGGCTTCCAGTAAGTCGAGGTCGCGACCTGCCAGCGCACTCTTGGTTAGGATGGTTAGCCGATAACCATAATGAAGCAAGATTTCCAGACACTGTCTCGTCAGGCGGTAGCGCGCCTCCCGGGGCTGCCAGCCATCACACACGGAGCTTATGAACACCCTGCCCACTCTTTTCCGCTTGACCTCTCTTGTTAGGACGTCAGGGGCATTTACCTTGACGTCAACAAAGCTTCCCCACTCTTCACCGGGATGAGAAAACCTGGTGGCAAACCGGGCATAGCAATAACAGCAACCATGTTCACAACCGGCGTAACAGTTGACCGCGTAGTCGGCAAGCCCCGACTTATTGAGCGCCGACCGGCACTCCACCTCAGTTACCCGAGGGCCCTCTTCAACCGATGTAACCATATCTGCTGTCCCCTATCTGTAAACCCCGGTTACAATATAGCACTAAAGTTGAGCCATGTCATCTGTAAGGGCAGGTACCCATGAAAAAAAGGGGGCACCTTTTTATGTTGAAATAACTTGAGAATAATTTCTTGTTTATCTTAAGGGATTAAAAATGCTGGAGGGGGGCGGTGATTAGTGATGACCAGGATATTCAGCGATAATAGTGGAAATCAATACCATACTTTGCAGCTCTATAGGTGAATTTTCGTTCTGTAATACCAATGAGCCGTGCTGCCTTTGCCATATTGCCCCGGGCGCTTTTCAATGCCTCAACAATTCTCTCCCGCTCGAGGCTCTCCACGGTTTCTCCCAGTGATCCGCCGGGTGCGTTATCAGGTTTATTTACGGTTTGCACAGAAGGTGGTAAGTGATTGTTCTGAATGATGTTTTCCTCGCAGAGAAGCACGGCCCGCTCCATGCAGTTTTCAAGTTCCCGCACATTACCCGGCCAGTGGTAGTTCATCAGCGCATCAATCGTCGTTTTGGAAAAGCCCTTGATATCTTTCTGATTCTCAGCGGCATATTTTTCAAGGAAGTAATCGGCCAGGAGGATGATATCTGTTTTGCGTTCCCTCAAAGGGGGAATATAGATAGGAAAGACATTCAACCGCCAGTAGAGATCCTCCCGGAATTCTTCCTTTTCCAAAGCTTCCTCCAGGTTTTTATTGGTGGCCGCAATGATCCTCACGTCGGTCTTTATGGTATCCGTGCCACCAACACGTTCAAATTCCCTTTCCTGGATTACCCTCAGTAACTTTACCTGAACATCCATACCAATGGCGCCGATTTCGTCCAGGAAGATGGTACCTCTATGGGCCAGTTCGAATTTTCCCACCTTCTGTCGAATAGCCCCGGTGAAGGCGCCTCTTTCATGACCGAAAAGCTCACTTTCAATGAGATTGAAGGGCAAAGCGGCACAGTTCACCTTCACAAAGGGATCCTTTGCTCTCGCACTGGCATAATGGATCGCGCTGGCTACCAGCTCCTTGCCGGTGCCGCTTTCCCCTCGCACCAGCACGGTGACGTTGCTCCTCGATACCTGGGAGATCATCTGGAAGACCTCCTTCATCCTGCTGCTGTTTCCCACAATATTGGTAATACGGTATCTGTTGGCAAGCTCATCCCGAAGCCTCTGGTTCTCCTGTCTTAACTGGTCCCTTTCCCAGTAAATGGTTTCCAGATTGATAACATGCTGAGCAATCATGGTGGCAATGACGGAGAGTAGCTTTTCTCCATCTGGCAGAGAGAATGATTCATCATACGGACGATCTACGCTCAAGGCCCCGACAACATGGGCGCCCTTTTTGATGGGAACACAGATAAAGGAAAATTCCTGATCCACCCCTTTTCTTCTTGTCGCCGTGCGGTTCAGAAAAAGTGGCTCCTCGCTGATTTTCGGGATCACAAGGGGATTGCCGGTGGCGATGACGCGGCCGGTTATCCCCTCACCAACCCTGTATTTTCCCCTTTCAATTGCCCCTTTTGTGAGGCCGTGGGCTACCTCGATACTGATCTCATCCCGGAGGGGATTCAGAATCGTTATGGTACCACGAATCATACCCAGTGAAACGGCAAGGATGTCCACTACCTTATAGAGTGACTTCTTAAGGTCGAGGCTCTCATGGAGCGCCATGCTTATTTCGTAAAGAAGCTTTAGTTCCTCAATGTTTTTCATCAAAGCCGTGGTCCTTTAATAGGCATATAAATTTCCGTAAGGCCTGTGGGTATAGGGCGCAATTCGATGAAACTCTTCCTTCAGGATTTCCTGCAAATTCAGATTGAATGCCCGGCAGAATTCTTTTAAATATGGTTTTATGGTCTCCATTTCTTCATCAGTTGCCGGATCCGGTTTAAGACCGGCGCCAAGGCGATGCTGCTCGACCGCTCCCCGGACATAGATGGCGCCGCCATGCATCCCTGTACCCACAAAATTACCCACAGATGGACGTCCGTTACCGGTCTTTCCGAACATATCGAGGAGGATAATCATACCGTCCGCCATGTACTCTCCCAGAAAATCACCGGCCTTGCCCCCGATAATGATAACGGGGATCTTTTCCCGGTATGCCTTCATATGGATGCCAACACGATACCCCACGTCGCCATGTATATATATCCGTCCCCCCCTCATGCCGTAACCGATAATATCGCCGGCCATGCCTTCTATCACAATCCTGCCGTCATCCATCGTATTTCCCACGCCGTCTTGGGCATTTCCGTGTACGGTGATCTCCGGCCCCTTCATAAAGGCGGCTAAGTCCTGGCCGGGAGTGCCATAGATATTCATTCTGATCTCTTCTCCGATTCCGTCTGCGATATAGCGCTGTCCATTCACGTTTTTCAGAACAAAATCCTTTTCCCCTGCTGCTACGGCGGAACGGATTACCTTATTCAGATCTTTATAATATACTCCTTTTGCATTTATTTCCATATCCATCACCTTTTTACACAAATATTTCCCTTGCCGGAAAGCGCCGATCTCAAGGGTGGGGACATTCACATTTATTAATACAAAAGGACACCAGTGTCCAGCTCGGTAATAACCGGCTCCCCGGCCTTGGGGGCCCATACCCTTTCCGGATCCGGACAGATTTCCCGGATCGCCGATTCCTCACTGGCCATATAGACGGTATCTCCCTTCTCCGCCGCAATTAGAGGCCGCAGCTTGATCCGGTCATTCAGACCCACCAGCCCTCCATTGTAAGCGAAGAGGATGGCAAAAGGACCATTAAGTAACGCACTGCCGTAGACCATACGGATAGCCGTACAGAGTCTCTTTTTCTTTTCGTCCATCCGTTCAATTTCCTGCCAGAAGGGAGGGGCGAGGGCAAGACAGGCCACCTCGATGGGGAGATGGTTCCTTCTGATCAAAAGATCGAGGAGGTAGGCCACCACCTCGGTATCTGTCAGAAGTGTGCAGTGATAACCAAACATCTCCAGATAGCGCTTATTGATCCCGTACGAGGAAATCTCACCGTTGTGAACGATAGACCAGTCCAGGATGGTAAAGGGATGGGCCCCGCCCCACCAGCCGGGTGTGTTGGTGGGAAAGCGGTTGTGTGCCGTCCATATGTAGCCGTAGTATTCTTCAAGACGGTAAAAATCGGCAATATCCTCCGGATAACCAACCCCCTTAAATGCCCCCATATTCTTGCCGCTGGAGAAAACATAGGCCCCGTTTTTGTCCCGATTGATCTTCATGATCAGTTGCACGATGAAATCATCCTCGCCAAGCCCCCTGTTGAATGTCATCCCTTCTATCTCAGAGCGGGGCTTGACAAAATACCGGTTGAGAATCGGCGCTTTGGCAATCTTCGGGTGGCGACGTGTGGGTATCCTCTCCTGATGAGTGATGTAAACCGTTTCCTTCAAAAAATTCTCCACCCCCTCTATCGCCGCTTTATCGTCGTACATGATATGAAGGGCATAATAATCCCTAAAATCAGGATAAATCCCATAGGCTGCAAAGCCGCCTCCCAGACCGTTTCCACGATCATGCTGGGTGGCAATGGAACGTACAATAACCTCCCCGCTTATCCGCCTGCCATTTTTATTGATGATGCCTGAAAGGCCGCAACCCGAAATATCTTTTTGGTAATCGAAGCCCAAACTTTCACCCTCCTGCCAATTTTAGATTGAAAGGATTCAAGGATTCGAGGATTCAAGGGGTCAAGTGAAAACCTAATTTCTTCTTCTCTTCTTGAACCCTGGAATCCTTGACCCCTCGAATCCTAAATTCATGGATTTACGGCCAGCATTTTCTTCCGGACCTCCACCGGCAGATTGATAAGACCGAAATCATCCTTTAAAAGTTCCTCCTTGAAACTTTCGCAATCAATGCGGTTCAAGATGAGACCTGTAAGTATCCCCGCTCTCTGGATCCGGCCAACCAGCACGGCGCCTGCAAGGAGATGATCCTTAAGGACAATCTTTCGATAGAGGTTCCTCTCCGGCAGATACATGTGTCGCACCTCATAGTTTTCACCTACAGGATTGGAAAGACCGATAGAGACCGTGGGGATGCCGTAAAACTCAATAGAATTCATGGGGATGCTGCCGCGATACGCGATTTTTGCCCCCGCCATATTGAATCCCGCATATTGACCCTGAAGGTAGGCGACAGGCCAGATCGGTGTCACCCGCCTCTGACCAAGGAGGAGATCGTGGGCCTCTGCCACGTCTCCGGCGGCATAGATGCCGGAAACACTGGTTTCCATAAAGTCATCCGTCAGGATGCCCCGGTTGGTTTTAATTCCTGTTCCCTCAACTAAAGATATATTGGGCACTACGCCAATAGCGATTACCACGGCTTCACAATCCCGTCTCGTGCCGTCGCTCATGATCACCGCCCTTATATGGCCATTTTCCCGAACAATTTCCGTTGCCGAGTTTTGGAGAATGATCTCCATTCCCATTTCCGTCAGATGCTTTCTGATGATCTCACCGGCGATGGGGTCAAAGGCCGTGCTCAGTATCCGGTCGGCCAGCTCCACCACCGTAACCCTGATCCCCCGATCATGAAGGCTTTCGGAAACTTTGAGACCGATCAGGCCTCCCCCGATGACCACGATCTTTTTCGCCTTACCGATCAGGACCTCGATCTTCCGGACGTCGTCAAGGGTCGTAAAGGTGTAGACATCAGGCCCATCCCTTCCGGGAAGGGGCGGCATAAAGGGGATGCCCCCTGTGGCGATGAGGAGCCTGTCGAAGGGAAGCATCCTTCCATCACTCGAGGCGACCTTTCGCTTGTCAGGAAGAATTTGTACAGCCCGCATTCCTAATAATAATTTGACACCCCTCAGATCGTAATAATCATCGGAACGATAAAAGATATCAGACTCATGAATCTTTCCGGCAAGCAGATGGGAAATGAGGGGACGTCCATATACCTTATATGGTTCGGCGGAGACAATCGTAATGGGACTTGCGGCATCCCACTGACGGATACCTTCCACTGCCCCGATTGCCGCCACACCGTTTCCTATAATGACGTACTCCACGCCGCTACCTCTCTTCAAAAATCAGTGCCCGATTCGGACAGGCCTCCACACAGGCCGGAATGGGCCGCTCAGGACAAAGATCGCACTTAATGACCGTCTTCCTGACGGGGTTTTTCCTGATGACGCCATAGGGACAGGCCATGATACATGACCAGCAACCCATGCATTTTTCCTCTAAGTGACGTACCACACCGCTCTGATAGTCCTTAACCATCGCCCCTGAGATACATGCCTGCACACATGGTGGTTCGTTGCAGTGTCTGCAGCTTACGGAAAAGGAAATCGCCCCCTCCTCTTCCACCAGGTTACGTGCCGTAGGTCTCGGGGTCTCTGCCTTGAAGGCTTTGATTATATCCTTCGATGCGGAATGCTCCACGATGCAGGCTATCTCACAGAGATGACAGCCGATACAAACCTCTTCCCTCGGATAGACCCTCTTCATCCGACCTTATCCTCCTCAAGCCCCGGCGTGCTTGATGCCAAGGATCTGAAGTTCCACCTCGTTCAATCCTATGCCCCGCAACTTTTCCCTGTTCCCGCGGAGACTCTCCAGCGCGTTTATGCCCATGCCGCCGAGCATCTCCTGAATTTCATGGCCCCAGGCCCGGATAAGATTTGCCAATTTCTCGTGGGCAATCTCCGGGTTGATGCGTTTGGCCAGATAGGGGTCATTGGTGGCAATTCCCCAGGGACATTTTCCGGTATAGCAGCGTTGACAGACCGTACAGCCCACGGCGATCAGGGCTGCCGTGGCGATATAAACGGCATCAGCACCGAGGGCAATAGCCTTCACAACATCGGCGCTGCAACGGATGCCGCCGGCCACGATGAGTGATGCCTGGTTTCGGATACCCTCCTGGCGGAGCCTCTCATCTACCGAGGCCAAGGCCAGTTCTATCGGGATACCCACGTTGTCCCGGATCATGGTGGGGGCGGCCCCTGTGCCGCCACGGAAACCGTCCAGGGCAATCACATCTGCGCCGGCCCTTACCATACCGCTTGCGATGGCTGCCGAGTTGTGAACGGCGGCAATCTTTACAAAAACTAATTTCTGGTAGTCCGTGGCTTCTTTCAGGGCATAGATGAGTTGTCTCAGTTCCTCGATAGAGTAAATGTCATGGTGGGGCGCCGGTGACAGGGCATCTGTTCCCTCAGGGATCATGCGGGTCAGGGATATCTCCGGTCCGATTTTTTCGCCGGGGAGGTGACCGCCGATACCCGGTTTTGCTCCCTGTCCGACCTTGATTTCAATGGCCACCCCGGCGTTCAGATAATCGCGGTGCACCCCGAATCTGCCGGAGGCGCACTGGACAATTGTATTCCTCCCGTATCTATAGAGGGAAGGATGCAACCCCCCCTCACCGGTGTTGTACAGGATCCCCATTTCTTCCGCCGCCCGGGCAAGACCGCAATGGATATTGAGATTAATAGAACCGTAAGACATCGCGGAAAAAAGAAGCGGATACTCAATGGGAATCTGAGGGGTAAAGGTAGTCTTTAACTCATCCCCATTGATGATCTCAATGGCGTCCGGTTTGGCGCCGAGGTAGTTCCGGAGCTCCATAGGCTCACGGAGGGGATCAATGGAGGGGTTCGTCACCTGGCTGGCATCGAGGAGAATCCGATCCCAATAGACGGGGTAGGGAGAGGGATTTCCCATACCCGTCAGGAGTACTCCACCGGTGGCGGCCTGTTTGTATATGTTCTTGATATGCCAGGGTGTCCAGAGGGCGTTATCACGGAAATCAGATGGGTTCTTCTTGATCGTGATCGCACCGGTGGGACATAAGGCCTCGCAGCGGTGGCACCCCACACACCTGGTTTCGTCTGCCCTCATCTCGTCATGCCTCTCGTCATAACCGTGGACACTGTAGGAACACTGACGGAGGCAGACCTGACACTGGATGCATTTATCCGGATTCCGTTCGATGACAAAATCGTGATAATTCTGATTCTGGTCGTAGTAGAGCAACGCTCCCGCTCCTCTTTGTTCCTTTTCCAACTACCAGTTCAAAACTGGTAGCCGGTAGAGACAGGTGAACGCAATAGTCGGACCAAAACAAAATTTACAACAATTTCGTCATGTTAACTACAAAGATATCTTTTGGGCGCCTGAAAAAACAACATTTTTGTATAATAAAGGGGAGGAAAAGGCTGTTTTTGTAGAAATGGGGTTACTGTAAATACCTGGCGATAGGAAGGGACCAAATTGAGGAGACCTTTTAGAAAGACGTGGTAAGGATCAAACCACCATAGAGAAATGAGCTGTCCCTGTCGGCAGGAGTTGTACCTTTTGAACCACGGCCCTTCATTTCGTTTCTGGCGTCGTTACAGAGGGGGAAGACATAGGAAATGGTGGGTGCTACGGTGAGATACTCCCCCACAGATATAGGGAGACATGCTGAAATCACCCCATCATGGAAGTTGTTGTATTTTTCACCTGTAGGCAGGGCACTGTCGTCATATTCTGGATAGGTAGAGGCATCCTCACTCTTCAGGTAGCTGGCGGAAGCACTGATATTAACCCTACAACGTAATATATAAATATTTAATGTTGTAATCATTTATGTTCTTT
>JASEGZ010000060.1 GCA_030018935.1 Syntrophales bacterium | reverse complement strand
TGAACTTTACGCGGTCTCAACTTCCTTCGGAAGTCGAGTTTTGCAATTGGCTCAAAGAATTATAAAATCTCGTAAATGATAACTAATGAATGAAGAGAGAATTTAAAGGAAACCAAGAAAAGCGGACAATAAATACATTGGGAACCAGGCAGAACTTCGCACAACATGATGTTTGTGGTTCGCTATGCTCACCCAAATTGCCCTTTGGGCAACTTCACAAACACCAGAAACGTTAGCCGACATGCCCTTAGGAGGAAAAGAAAGTTGTGGGACTTGATGAAGTTGACGTTAATGATGTGGAGGCAGCTTTTGAGCGGATACGTGCTCAAGCTGCAGCAGAGGACATTCGCATTACCCAGCACGCCCAGCAAGAAATGGTTGAAGAGGATATTACGCTTGATGAAATCATGGAAGCTATTGCTACAGGCCGAATTTTGGAGAATTACCCTGGGCACCGCCGCGGAGCTTGTTGTCTGCTCAATGGTTTTGCACGTAGCGGCCGTCCTATACATATCGTGTGTACGACAGCACGACCTGTGCTTATCATCGTTACGGTCTATGAACCCAGACCACCAAAGTGGATGACACCTACCCAAAGGAGGCAGTAGAGATGAAATGCAGTATTGAAACATGCCCTGGCGAATATGAAGAGCGACAGATTGTGCACCCCGTACGCTATCATGGTCAAGTGATTGTTATTGATCACGTTCCAGCAGAGGTTTGCTCAGTTTGCGGGGACGTACTTCTAAAGCCAGAAACAGTACGTCGGATTGAAGCATTGTTGCTAACAACGACCCGTCCAGTGGTGACAGTTCCTCTTTATGAGTATGCTTAAGCGGGCACTTCAGCTAACACAGCATAAAAGATGCTTTGCAACAAACTTGAGAAGTCAGAGTCCAAGGACTCAAAGGGAGTGGCATGATTGAGCCTGATTTTGAAAAGGGCGAAGGTCTGGTACCGGTCATCGTTCAGGATAACGAAACGGAAGAGGTCCTGATGCTGGCCTATATGAATCGTGAGGCATGGTTAAAAACGCTCGAAACCGGTAGAGCTTATTACTTTAGCAGGTCGAGAAATGCCTTATGGAACAAGGGTGAAATGTCAGGTCATGTCCAGTTAATCAGGGATATCCTAATTGATTGCGATGCCGATACTATTCTCCTGAAAGTCCAACAGATCGGTGGAGCTGCATGTCATACCGGTTACAGGTCATGTTTCTACAGAAGACTGTCCGCAGGAAAGGTCGAGACCGTGGGAGAAAGGGTATTTGTCCCGGAGGATGTTTATAAATGAAGTTGAAATTAGGAATACCAAAGGGAAGCTTGGAATCAAATACGATCGAGCTGTTTAAAAGAGCGGGCTGGCGTATCTCTTACGACAGCAGGAGCTATTTCCCCGATATAGACGACGAGGAAATTTCCTGCACCCTTGTGAGGGCCCAGGAGATGTCAAGGTACGTTGAAGATGGAACCCTTGATATCGGTCTTACCGGGAGAGACTGGATCATGGAAAATAATTCAGACGTCGTTGTTGTTCAGGACCTTATTTACTCAAAGACATCGCCCCGAGAGGCAAGGTGGGTGCTGGTCGTCAGAGAAGACTCCCCCATCAGTTCCATAGAGGATTTAGAGGGGAAAAAAATATCAACAGAACTGGTTAATTTTACAAGAAAATATTTCAAGGAGAGAAACATCAATGTTCATGTTGAATTTTCCTGGGGGGCAACGGAGGCCAAAGTTGTCGAGGGCCTTGTGGATGCCATTGTGGAGGTTACGGAAACAGGAAGTACCATCAGGGCCAACAAGTTAAGGATCATTTGTGAATTGATGAAGACCAATACCCAGTTGATTGCCAATCATGGGGCATGGAAGGATCCCTGGAAGCGGCGAAAGATAGAGCAGATAAGGACACTTCTCAACGGTTCCCTGGGGGCCATGGGTAAGGTCGGCTTAAAGTTAAACGTTTCCAGGGCAAATCTCGAACGTGTTGTCCTTTTGCTTCCCTCCCTGAAAGCGCCGACGATATCCAGTTTGCATTCAGAAGATTGGTTCGCCGTTGAGACCGTCGTGGGCAAAAATGCTGTCAGAGATTTGATCCCCCTCCTTCAGGAGGCGGGGGCGGAAGGGATTATCGAATATTCCCTGAATAAGGTCATCTAAGGGGAAAGATGGTGTTGTTATGAAGCGGATGGGAAAAGCATACAGAAAAACAACCGAAACAGAGGTATCGGTGGAGATCACCCTTAATGGCAGGGGAAGGGGTGAAATAACTACCACCATACCTTTTCTTAACCATATGCTGGACCTTTTTGCAAAACATGGCCTGTTTGACCTGACTGTAAAAAGCAAAGGGGATACTGTCATAGACGATCACCACCTCGTCGAGGACATAGGAATCTGCCTGGGAGAAGCCACTAAAGAAGCCTTAGGTGACAAAAAAGGGATAGAACGTTACGGGTCAGCGGTGATTCCCATGGATGAGAGTTTATGCAGTGTGGCGGTGGATATCTCCGGGAGACCTTACCTGATTTACCATGCTGATTTTGGCAACAAAAAGATCAGAGATTTTGATCCCGCCCTGCTAAGGGAATTTTTTAAATCCTTCTCAGACCATAGTGGAATAACCCTGCACATCAATCTCATATATGGCAAGAATAATCATCATATCGCAGAGGCAATCTTTAAGGCCTTCGCCCGCGCCATAAGAGAAGCATCATCCCCCTACGACCGGATAAAGGGTGTACTGTCTACAAAGGGAAGCCTCTAAACAACAACAATAGTCGTACGTCATATGTCGTATGACGTATGTCGTATATTTTCCCAGCGGTTGTTTTTATCCACTTTGTTTTCTGCTGAATGCCTACTTAACTTGAGGGAAAGGGATGGATAACCGTGGATAGCTTTATCAGTTTTTTAAAACGGGGGGGCGGCCTCTTTTTTTTATGTCTTATCCTCTCCGTGGTCACTGGTTGTCAAGAGAGGAGGGATGCGATAAGCCCTCTCACGGAGGAGGGAAAACCTGCCCTGCGCCGTATTGCCATTGTCCCTTTTCAGCAGGTAATCCCAAATCCCCCCAGCCCCCCTTTGGAAAAGGGGGGTGAGGGGGGATTTTCCAAAACTGTCCGCTGTCCCCTGTGCGGGGCCACCTTCCTTACCGATAAATCTCCAGGGAATGCGGAGAAGGTAGCAGAAGGTATATTTGTTCAGTGGCTTGAGGAGCACAGGAAATTCAATCTCATCCCGTCTGAAGGGGTAACTGGTATTTACAGGCGTATATCTGCTGAATCCTTCAAGACAACCCTTCCTGAGATATTAAAAAAGGTTGGCCGTGAACTGGAAGTGGATGGAATTGTCGTCGGATATGTCTACCGCTACAGAGAGAGAAGGGGATACCCTTATTCTGTTGAAAAACCCGCCTCGGTGGCCTTTGATATCCATCTGGTCAAGGTTAGCGACGGAACATTAGTATGGAAGGGCACGTTCGACAGAACACAGAGTTCACTGCTGGAAAATATTTTTCTTATCTCTTCCTTCTTTAAACACAGGGGAAGGTGGGCAACGGCAGAGGAATTAACAAAAGAGGGCATGGAGGAAATCTTGAAAACCTTTCCCCAGGGGCGGTAAGTCATAAAACATAGTCATAAGTCATATGTCATATGTCGTAAGTCAAAAATTCGAGGACATATGACGTACGACTTATGACGTATGACGTATAAGAGTCGAGATGGGAGTCGAAAGTTGATCATCATACCTGCGATTGATTTAAAAGATGGTGCCTGCGTAAGGCTTACTCAGGGAGACTTCCGGCATGTTACCGTATATTCTGACCATCCTGTTGAGATGGCAAGATTCTGGAAGGAAAAGGGAGCCAGACGCATCCATGTGGTTGATCTTGATGGCGCCCTCGCCGGTTCTCCCCGAAACCGGGAGGTGATCCGCAGGATCGTAGAAGAGGTCACGGTGCCGATACAGGTTGGCGGTGGAATCAGGGATATGAATACCATTGATACTTATATCAATATGGGAGTTCATTGGGTTATCTTAGGAACGGTAGCCTTGAAGGATAGAGCGTTTGTCAGGGATGCCTGCAAGTCTTACCGGGGTAAAATCATTCTCGCAATTGACGTCAGTGATGGCCGGGTAGCAGTCAGGGGATGGACGGAGACGACATCTGAGTCCGCGGTGGAGATAGCCAGAAGTTATGAGGGATATGGTCTGAATGCCATCGTGTATACTGATATCAAAAGAGATGGTACGGAAACAGGTATCAATATCGAGGCCACGAAGAACCTTGCCGAATCTCTCGATATTCCGGTAATAGCATCGGGAGGTGTATCAGGTATCCATGATATTGAGAGACTTACGGAAATAGAACATCTCGGTGTGGCCGGGGTTATCATTGGTAAGGCCCTTTACACGGGGGACTTATCCCTCGAGGATGCCATACAGGCAGGGGACAGGGGAAAGGAATTAATCTCTGCGTACTCTGCGCCTTTGCGGTGAAAAAGCCTAACCGCACAGCTCGAAAAATTTAGTGGAGGTAGGAAGAGATGGAGGACTGCATATTTTGTAAAATAGTCAATGGCCTTATGCCTTGCAGTAAAGTTTACGAAGATGAAAAAACCGTTGCCTTTGATGATATCCATCCCGTAGCCCCTGTTCACGTCCTTGTCGTTCCCAAACAGCATATTCCCACCATCCTGGATGTGGGGGCTGAAGAGATGGATTACTTAAGTGCCATGGTTGCTGCTGTACAGGAGGTAGCAAGAATTAAGGGCATTGATCAGAGGGGCTTTAAAACGGTGATAAACTGTAACGAGGAAGGGGGACAGCTCATCTACCACCTTCACATGCATGTTTTAAGCGGGAAAAGACTTTCCCTCAAGGATAAGCTGGTCTGATTTTATAGCATCACACGTTGACAAATCATTAAAGCAACATATCTTAAGTTGAGGAAAAGTAGGTTGAAGGGATACATTCCAGCAGATAAGATCGAGGAGATAAAGAACCGGACAGACATCGTCAGTGTGATTTCGGAATATCTCACCCTTAAAAAGGTGGGGAGAAACTTTCGTGGTCTCTGTCCCTTTCATAAGGAAAAGACCCCCTCATTTACCATTAACTACGACAAACAAATATTTTACTGCTTTGGCTGTGGCGAGGCGGGTAATGTTATTACCTTCTTAATGAAGATAAACAATATTTCCTATCCCGAAGCGGTAAGGTATTTAGCCAGAAAGACCGGTGTCGTTATCCCGGAGAGGGTCATGAGCCGTGAGGAAAAGGAACGTATCGGTCTCAGGGAGCAGCTCAACCGGGTCAACGAGATGGCGGCAGTATACTTTTCTAAAAACCTCTCCTCGCCGGCAGGGAAAGGAGCACGAGAGTATCTAAGGAATAGAGGAATACAGGATACCGCCCTCATCGGCGAATTTCGCCTCGGATTTGCCCTGGATGGGTGGAGACACCTCAGAGATTTTTTGGAGAGGGAAGGGGTTCCTTTAAAACTTGCCGAACAGGCAGGTCTGATTACCAGAACAGATGAAGGAGACCTTTATGACCGGTTTCGGGGGAGGTTGATCTTTCCGATAGAAGACGTTGGTGGTCATGTTATCGCTTTCGGCGGAAGGATCTTAGGGGACGGAGAACCAAAATATCTCAATTCACCTGAATCTCCGGTGTACGTCAAGGGAAAGAATCTCTACGGCCTTGCCAAAACCAGGGAAGCCATACAGAAGAAGGGTTATGCCATCCTTGTGGAAGGGTATTTCGATCTGATTGCCCTCTTGAATGCCGGTATTACCAATGTCGTTGCCCCTCTCGGAACGGCACTAACGAAGGATCAGATTGGACTGATCAGGCGATATACGGGAGATGTAGTTGCCATATTTGATCCCGATGAAGGAGGGAAAAAGGCCCTGGCACGAAGCCTCGAACTATTCCTTGCCGGAAACATTCGGGCAAAGGCCGTCATTCTTCCCGATAATTACGATCCCGACAGATACGTTAGGACATACGGAAGGGAAAGCTTAGAAGAGATTATTACCCATGCTCCGACGATGGTTGATTATTATATCGAAAACATCGTAGGCAAGAAAGGGGGTACCATCGAGGATACCAGCGATGCTGTACATAGGGCCGTATCGTTTATCGCCAATATTGATGATGCCATTAAGAGGAATCTCTTTATAAAAAGGGTGGCGGAAAAACTCGGTATTGATCAGGAACTTCTGAAGATGGAAGTCCGTAATTCTTTGACTCCCTCTAATTACCAAGGCACAGAGGCACAAAGGCACAAAGGCACAAAGGCAGACAAGGTGGAGTTAAGTCTTATTCATATCATGCTGGAATACCCTGATAAGATTCCTGCCATCGTAGAGACAGGCGTCCTCGATTACTTCATGAACGAGGAACTGAGAGCATTGGGTAAATTATTGCATGAATCCCCTGATAGGGATGGAATGGGGGGTCTGGATACCTTCCTGATCATAGATCGTCTCGGTAATGAATCTCTCAGGGGGAGACTTTTGAAATTAGTGGCCGATGAAAGCCCCTACAACGAAAAGGTAATCGACCAATTAATTGACGATACGATAAAACAGATCAAACGGAAGTGGTATAAGGAAAAACTCAGAACTTTAGAAACGAAACTTACAAAGGCTGAGGAGGTAAATAATGGGGAGCTATGTGGCTGCCTCCTGGAGGAAATTACTAGAAGAAAAAGTGAAGAGCAGAGATTGTAATTGTATAAAATTTTAAATGGAACAGGGAGAAACCAATATGGGGAAAAAAATAGAGGCAGAAGAATTTAAAAAACTGATCTCACTGGGTGAAGAAAAGGGATTTCTAACCTATGATGATGTCAATGATTTACTGCCATCTGACGTCTCTTCTGACAAGATCGATGACATTATTATGCTCTTCGGTGAGAAAAACATTGACATTATTGATACGGAAAAGGGCGAAAAGCTTGTCGTGAAAAAAACAACGGAGGAGGAGGGAACTCCTGAAACCAAGGGTGCAAGTGCCTATGATCTTATGCCCGCCATTGTTAAGACGGGTGACCCGGTAAAGATATACCTCCATGAAATGGGACTTGTATCTCTGCTCTCCCGGAAGGAGGAAGTCGAAATCGCGAAAAAGATCGAAGAGGGAGCGAGAGAGGTTATGACCGCCGTCTTCAGTACAGCGGTTTCCATCAAGGATGTGGTGGATACCGGTGCGAAATTGAAGAGTGGAGAACTTCGCATAAAGAATGTCTTGGATAATCTTGAAGATGAGGATGGCTTTGTAGAAGAAGATGTACATCAAGAAAGGGTTTTAAAACTCCTCGGCAAGGTAACGATACTGGACAACAAAAATGACATCCTCAAGCGGAAGCTAAAGAGAAAGGGGCTTAATGGTAAACAGCGAATTATCATAAAATCGGAACTGGAAAAGAACAGAAGGGCCATCATACATCTGTGCAGAAAAGTAAGGTTCAGTAAAAAACAGGTAGAAAGACTGGTTTTAAGACTCAAGGATTATGCAGCGGAGATAGAAAAGGCGGAAAATGATATTCACTCTTGTAAAGAGGAAACAGGCATGTCCATTACCCAGATGGAGAAGATCTGGGCTCGTATGGAAACATCAAAAAAGGAAGAGCAACTGGTGGCCAAGGAGACCGGTATCGCTATTGACAGGTTAAAGGAATATGAGATAATTATCAGGGAAGCTAAGAGAAGGATCAAGAAGATTGTAGAGGAAACAGAACTTCCCGTTACTTTCTTGAAGAAAGTGATTGCCTCTATAGAGAAAGGGGAAAGGAAGGCGGAGACGGCAAAAAGAAGGCTGGTTGAAGCAAACCTCCGTCTGGTTGTCAGTATTGCGAAAAAATATACCAATAGGGGATTGCAATTCCTGGACCTGATCCAGGAGGGAAATATCGGGCTGATGAAGGCCGTGGATAAATTTGAATATCAGCGGGGATACAAATTTTCCACTTACGCCACCTGGTGGATCAGGCAGGCGATCACGCGAGCCATAGCCGATCAGGCGAGAACAATAAGAATTCCCGTGCACATGATCGAGACGATTAACAAACTGATCAGAACTTCCCGCTATTTAGTCCAGGAATTGGGGAGAGAGCCTACCCCTGAAGAGATTGCTAATAAGATGGAGTATCCTCTGGAGAAGGTCAGAAAAGTCTTAAAGATAGCCAAGGAACCTATATCTCTGGAGACACCTATCGGCGAGGAGGAAGACAGTCACCTCGGTGATTTTATAGAGGACAAGAAGATTATGTCTCCTTCAGACGCGACGATAAGGATGGATCTTGTTGAACAGACAAGAAAAATACTGACCACCCTAACTCCGAGGGAGGAGAAGGTGCTCAGAATGCGTTTTGGTATCAGTGAGAGGCCCGATTTCCCCTCAGAGGGAGTGAGAACTCTAACAGATACCAGAGAACGGGCAAGGCAGATTGAGGCTAATACCTTAGGAAAATTTAGGAATCCTTCCCGAAAAAGAGTATCAAAGCATTAGCGAAATTAGATATTGACAAGAAATGAGAATAAAGATAGGATAAACAGGGCCCATAGCTCAATTGGTAGAGCCACCGGCTCATAACCGGTAGGTCCCTGGTTCGAACCCAGGTGGGCCCACCTGTAATGGTGGAAGGAGGATGGACAGCTTGTTGTATTTTGCAGTCATGATGAAAGGAGATCATCATGAAAGTTTAAGTGTGCGAGGAGTATATCCTCTACAGAAAGTGCACCACTGAGCTGGTGCATTTTTTTTGGGACTTCCCCTTATGTCTTTTTATTTTTGCTGAAAACCGAAAGCTGATAACTGAACGTTTGCGGTTTAAGATGAAACATCCATGCCGACGAGTCGGCACAAGGAAGAGTGAAAATATATTATCCTCCCCTAACCCCCCCCATCAAGGGAGGGGAAGTGGGTTGGTATTCCGTCAAGGGAGGAAGTCCCCTCTCCCCTTGTGGGAGAGGGTTAGGGTGAGGGGTATTTTCAGGTGAAAGGGGTTCATTATTGAGAGAGCAATTGTCCATTTTGATAGAGCTGCAAAAAGTTGAAACGGAAAATAGCAGGATAAATATCACAAAAAATAGAGAGTTGCCCAACCGGATTATAAAATTAGATGAGGCGCTTGGAGCTTTCAATGCGTGTGTAGAGAAAGAGCGGAAGAAACTTGATGAATTGAATAAGAAGCATAGGGAAAAGGAAGAGAAACTGAAGAGAGGAAACGAGAGCCTGAAAAAGAGTAAAGAACGTCTCTTCGAAGTAAAAACCAATAGGGAATATCAGGCAATATTGAAAGAAATTGAGATTATCGAGGGGAAAAACTCTGAGATAGAGGATGAGATTATCTCTCTCCTGGAGGAAATTGACGGGATCAGGGCCGTGTTAAAAACTAAAGAGAGAGAACTTGAAACTCATCAGCAGCAATATGAACAGGAGAAGAGAAAAATTGAGGAGGAAATGCGTTCCCTTGATTCTGACCTTTTATCATGCGAGCAGAAAATTCGTGATCTCAGAATGCAGATAAATAATGGCCTTCTCAAGAGATATGAAACAATCAAAGTTAGAAACAATGGTTTGGCTGTCGTGTCGGTGTGGAAGGAGGTTTGCGACGGCTGTCACATGAATATACAACCTCAGTTATATAATGAGTTACAAAAGTCCTCAGCGTTATTATCCTGTCCTAATTGCAACCGTATTATCTACTGGTATAATAAGGATAAAAGAGGTTAATTTGATATTAAACCTTTACACCGATGGGGCATGTCGGGGGAATCCTGGTTACGGTGGCGCTGGTGTCGTCCTGACAGATGAAAAGGGAAACATTGTGGGGACCACCAGAAAATTTCTCGGTTTGTGCACGAACAACCTGGCTGAGTACAGGGCATTGATCATCGGTCTGGAAGAAGCTTTGAGGAGGCGTTGCAGGCAACTTCACATCTTTCTTGATTCCGAATTGCTGGTTAAGCAGATCAACGGCGCCTATCGGGTAAAAAACGACAAATTGAAAATACTCATGGGAGACGTCAAAAGATTACTGGCCTCTTTTGACGGATATGTTATAGAACATATAAGGCGTGACAAAAATCGAGCAGCAGATAAGTTGGCCAATCAAGCCATTGATGAGGCATTGCAAACATTATGACCGGTAATTGTAACGATTTTATCATGCCTCGAGATATCGAAAGACGTCATACTTGTCAATTGACAGGAGGGAAGAATAGCTCAACCTGGGTGTTAGACTGTTAAGGTGTTGGAGTAGATCAGATGATCGCTGGTCCGGTTTTCCGGGCTGGAGGAAAGTCCGAGCTCCACAGGGCAGGATGGTCGCTAACGGCGACTGGGGGTGACCCTAAGGAAAGTGCCACAGAAAA
>JASEGZ010000059.1 GCA_030018935.1 Syntrophales bacterium | reverse complement strand
TTAGTCAGACATATCCACTTGAACCCAATCAGAGCTAAAATCGTTTCTGATCTTACAGAACTGAGCAGATATCCTTATTGTGGTCATAGTGTCTTGATGGGAAAAAAGAAACGAGACTGGCAAGATGTAAAATATGTTTTAGCTGCACCAATCCCTTGTCGATCAGGTAGAACCCAACATGTGCCGATTTTAATAGGTATTTGCTTTCTCAGGAGACTTCCTGGTTTAGTGGTTGACCTGCCTCGCTTTGTGTAATGGATTCGGACAGGTTTTAGCAGCCTGTCTATTGTTGGAGGGGATATTGTAAGCAAGGCATTGGTGACCTCTGGGGAGAGTTCGCCGAAGAGATCAACATATCCGGGCAGTCAGATCGGCAGCATGACTTTGAGGCGTTTTGAACAGGGGAGATTTGCTTCAAGCCAAATCTTTTTCAAAGGCTTGAGAATTACCTCATGGCCTGTTTGATAGAAAAGGTTGGTTTCCCTCTTTTCTTTGCCTTTGGTTTCGTAAAGCGCTCGAACCGTGTTGGGGACGGATTTGAAATCCGTCCCCTTGCTGATGGCATGTTTACGGTGACATCCGCAGATGGCAAGTATTCATCTAAGATAATGGTTTTTTCATGACGGGTGGCATTTTTATAGCGTAAATGGATAGCCTCAGTATGCTCTCTTTTGGACCGTGGACTCATTTTCGAACCTCCTTTTGGAGTCAGTGTTTGGTAACACCGAATTATGAGTCAACGATTCCTTTAACCACTCTTCGGGTAACATTTTATTTGAGTCAATTCGGTAAAATGAAAAAGTAATCCCAGGGAATCATTTCTTGGCCTAACGAGGTGTTCCATATTACTTTCTCAACACCTGGGGGAGGATTTCCGCAAAGGCTTCCATGCCTTTCAGCCAGTCCCTTTCCAACGGATCCACTTCCATTACTTTTCCGCCGATTTCGTGGGCAATTGTTCGAGCGCTTTTTGTATCAAAACCCTTCTGGACAAAAATGACCTTAATGCCTTTCCGCCTTGCCGTATCAATCATCTCTCTGATATGGGATGCGCCTTTTATTTTCCCCTCCTCTTCAATGGCCATCTGTTTCAGGCCATACTCATCGGCAAAATATCCCCAGGCAGGATGATAGACCATAAAGGCATAACCTTTTTTACCGGCGAGCAATTTTCTGTTCTTACGGTCTAACTCTT
Organism: Syntrophales bacterium; assembly: GCA_030018935.1. NCBI lineage: Bacteria > Pseudomonadati > Thermodesulfobacteriota > Syntrophia > Syntrophales > Syntrophales bacterium. The sequence continues at coordinate 9,607 of JASEGZ010000059.1, read as the reverse complement.
CAATATCACTTAAGAATACCGTCAAGTTTTCTCCGTAATAATCTCTGTAATTAGGATCATAAAGGGACAGCGCCTGATAGATATTCCGGGCTGCTATTTTTACACAGGAAGGAGAAAGCCACACATGGGGGTCCCGTTCCCGGTAGCGTGTGCCATCTGACATATTAACCACAGTTATTTTTTTATTTTTCCCGGCAATGACATGGAGATACTTCTCTTCAAAGGGGAAGGCAGGGGCGCCCACCTTAATGTAGATATCAGCATCGGACAGCCTGACCAGTTGTTGAGGGGTCGGTTCGTACATTTCAGGACATGCACCTGCCGGGATCATGACCTGGACGTTCACCCGGTTTCCCCCCACTCTTTCCACAAAATAGGCCTGGGGCAGGACACTGACGGCAACCTGGATTTTGCCCGAAGCCGAAGCGATTCCTTTATAGCTTCCCAGTACAACCAATAAGAACAATATTACTATAAGAGATGCACTTTTTTTCATGTTACCGTTTCTCCTTTTTGTTAGAAGCAACCGGGTTGCGATCTTTTCGCTCCCGGCACCGGTTGCAGACCCCAGGTGATGTTGACACTAATGCGCTCTATGGAAAAATTGTAAGGTCTCGCAAACCAGTCCCATGCCTGAGAGAGGGTAAGTTTTATGGTTTTATTTTTCAAAGGTCTCGTCTCGGATAAAGAAAAAGGTAAAAGCTAAAGGGTTCACGGCTGTACGGGGAAAAAGGTGTAGTTTATCCAGACAAGTATCCCCAGCAGAACAATCCCCAGCGCCAGGCTGTAACCTATGAGCTTCTTCTCCACAGGGAGGAGGGGTTCATACTCCATCTTTTTTATCTCATCCGCGATCTTCGTTTCTTCTGTCATAGATATCCCCCTTTGTATCGTATTCCATTTTCTTTTAATTAATTAACCTGTTATCACGGGTGGCTTCACCCCATGGAAGAATAACCATGAGATAAGCAGCCCTATCCAGATAATGAACCCGAATAGACAGAGGATATAAACTGCCGCCAATCTTCCTATACCCTCTTCCCAGAGTCTCCTGAAATTAGACATGACACCGATGGTAAAAAAGGTCATCGTGAAAAATATCCCTCTGAAGATATTGCCTTCAGCCATCGCCATCTTTATCTTACCTATTAAGTCAGGGCAGGTGATGCCCAGATACAGTATCAGAAGAAAGGTTGCCACATAGCCGATGACAAACTTCGGGAACCTCTCCCATATCTGACCCGGCCTGACCCTCTCACCCGGTTTGCATTCAATGACGGAGCACCAGATTATGGCCAGGATGAACGCCCACACACCGATAAAGATGTCAATGAAGACCTTTACCGTGGTGGCGGTTCCCATGATCCAGCCTTCCGCATAGTTTATCCCGTCTGCAGCCAGAGCCTTTGCCCTGATAAGCGAATCGGCAACGGCTCCGCTTGCCACTGCCGCCCCATCGGTCTTCACAGCCAACCCCATCCATGCGCCGGCGACCATCGGCTCCTTATAGAGGAAATTCTGGGCCAGGAAGGGGAGTATCAGAAGTTCCACAACGGCGAAGATGACAACCAGGGAGGATACCATGATGGGCACCACCGGCCTTGCCCTTATGGCCGCTCCTGTCGCAATTGCCGCTGAGACACCGCATATTGATATGCCTGATGCGAGGGGCGCCGCCCATTCCCTGCTGAATCTGAAATATTTTCTCGCTATAAAGTAAACCAGCGCCCAGTAAATAAGGTATGCCTCTACAATAGCGCACATGCCTCGAAACATTACCGCCGTTGCCAGCCCTAACTTCTCCGCTGCCGTGACGCCAAGGAACCCGCCAAGGATGACGATGGCGGTTTTGATATACCATTCGGGCCTTACAGCCTCCTTTATAGCTTCCGTAAAACCGGGGAAAAAGTTGCCGACCACCAGACCAACAATCAGGGCAACCACGAACCCCGCCTCCGATGTCAGTTTTAGAGACCAGGTAATGCCGAATTTCTGCAACTCGGCAGGTGTTGTCGCCGCTATATTCGCCCAGCTTCCCGTGACCCAGCATAGATAACTTATAAAAAACACCGCGGTGAAGCCTATGATAAACCTCTTGATATTGGCCTTTAATGCCGCTGCACCTGCTGTCATAATAATCAGAAGGAACAGATAGGTGACAATCAAAGATCCTACCCCTCCCAGCCCCGCGTACTTACTGGATACAGGATATAATGTCTTGGACAGGTCGGTCCATATATGCGTCGTGACTCCAAATCCCAAGATATCCACTCCCACAAACACACCAAGAGAGAGAACAAAGATGAAAAGACCTATCCACACAGACAACCAGTCTTCACTTATGCCCCGTTTCTTCTCTTCCATGAGTTCTTACCTCCCTTCATTATGAGGTTAAGATGTAAAATCCTACTTTCCCACTTCAGGCTTTGCATCTTACTCTTTTCAGAGTCCACTTGCAATTTCTTTAACTACCTTACGCCAGAATTTGTCGTCTGAGCAGGCAAAATAAGCCACTATGCACGGGCAAACACGGTCTTTACGCGGTAAATTAGTAGAGATAGAATGTTTCCCAAATCGAGGAGCATAAAATCTGATCGGTAAAAATCACGAGGCCGGGGGAAAATCACTGATATGAGGATGGGAAATTGGGAGAAAACAGATACTAACAGATTTCTTGAGATGATGGCTAACGGCTCGTAGCCGTTAGCGGCCGTTACCCTGACGGTGTGCTTAAACAGCGTAACGCTGTTCCATAAAAAAGGGGAGGCACCCCCCCCTTTTTCGATGACACTGTTCAGGGTAACTGTCATGTCTGCCTCCATTATAGTTTAATTTAATTTGATAAGAACTTGCCTCTGGGTAATGTGAGTATAGGAGGAAGGCGATTGTATGTCAAGGGAATATGGAATGCGTGTCTAAGAAAATCTTTTGACATTTTGAAAATGGTTGTATAATATGATGTCATAATGATTGCGACTTACGATGTCATTTAACAGGAGAGTAAACACAATGAAAACAATAACTGTAAGAGGAATAGATTCTGTTCTGTCGGAAAAAATGAAACAGGCAGCCAAGCAGGAAGGTAAAAGTGTAAATCTGGTTGTGATAGATACAATGAGGCAGCATTTCGGCATAATAAAAGAAAAAAAGTTTACAGCAGTATATCATGATTTAGACCATATATTCGGGAGGTGGTCTCAAGGGGAATTTGATAAGATTCAGGGAAAAATTGATACGGAAAGGAAAATAGACAAGGATCTCTGGTTATGAAAAAAGTCCTGATTGATACGAATATTTATTCATATGCCATGAAGGGAGATCCTGAAACTATTGCAGTTTTGCAGCAATCTCATGAAATAGGAATTTGCGCTGTTAGTATTGGCGAACTGCTGTCCGGTTTCAAAGGCGGCAATCGAGAGCCGGAAAACAGAAAAGAACTGGAAGAATTTTTGGATACGCCACGTGTGAAGATGTATGGCATTGATGAGGATACGGCAGAATTTTATGCTGAAGTCCTGAATAGTTTAAAGGAAAATGGAAAACCGATACCGACTAATGATATATGGATTGCCTCAGTTGCATTGCAGTATGGGCTAAGATTATTTTCAAAAGATCAGCATTTCAAATATGTATCAGGGTTACTGCTCGTTATTTAATGTATATCGACTATATCGACAAACAATTTAACTGCTCAAGTTATTAGGCTGAAGGTTAAAAATAAAAAAGGGGGCGAGAGGCAGGGGGCAGGAGGCACACAGGCACAATGCTAATAATCTGTATTACGTCCCCGGATTTCACCCAATTAGACGGTACTACTCAATGGTACTTTTGTCAAGTAGAAGGTAGAAGGCTGAAGGTTAAAAATAAAAAAGGGGGGGGTTGCCCCCCCCTTAAATACCTTCTTATCAATGCCTGACCCCAGGGCTGTGACCCATTGTTATTGTGTCGGCCTTTCAGCATCTTTGATATGTTTGAGCGTCGCCTGTAAAACGTGCAGTTACCTCTATGATAAGCATCGGCAGTCTGCTATTGTATTAAGTAATTATAATGTCTTTTGACCCGCTCTACGCATGTATCAAGAAGAGAATCTATTTACCGTGGAAGAGACATAAAAAAGGGGTAAGGAAATACTTTCCTTACCCCTTTTAGAGTTAAAAATAAACAGGCGCTGTCCTATTTTCTAAAGCGCTGCTGGCGTTAATGTGCCATTCTGGTCAATTACAGCCTCGTTAATACGAAGACCCCACCCTAGAGTCCCGGTTATCGTTATGGTATAAGCAGAAGCATCAGTGCCAGCGACTAACATGGTAGTGCCGGCAGATGCGGTATAGCCTGCAGTTGCCAGACCTGCATTCAGTTCAGCAATCGTTACCGCAGGGTTATCGGCAATCATTGCTGAAGAAGCGGTATAGGCATTCTTTGCATCGCTATTTAATGTCGCGACATAGCCTCTTTTCCTATATTGCGTAAACTGCGGGATGGCGATCGCCGCCAGAATACCGATAATGGCAATGACGATCATCAGTTCGATCAATGTGAAACCCTTTTGTCCTCTTTTTTTTCCTAATTTTGTCAACATAATTATTTTCCTCCTTCTTAATTTTTGCAATTATCTTTTTGGTTTAATTTGTTTTAATCTCTGTGGGTTTAATTCCTCACAACTTGCTTCGTTACTGTATTTCCTCCTCCGGTGTCATTTGCTGCCTCGAAGCCTGCTTTGGGGTCTTGCTTTGAGGTAGTTTATCTGTTTCAGATCACCTCCTTTCGTTTTCTTAATCCCGATAAATTTGCTTTTCGGTTTTGAAGTAAGCAACAGGTATGCCAAGCATATTTTTTGTTGTCCCCTCCATAAGACGATCAGGGGAAAACGATTGAAATTCATTGAGTTTTTAAAAATGCTTTAACGGGAAGGAAAATACTGCTGGCCGGTATATTCACCATGAATCGGTGATTTTCACAATTGTAAATGAATGGGGGCTAAATGAATGTGAACGGGATCAGTCAGTGGGGGATGGAATCGCAAATGGCTTGCCTTTCCCCTGATACTACGGTAGCATAATTCTTTTCTTAGGGGCGTTACTGGGCCCTGGGGTCAGGCATTGATAATAAGGTATTTAAGGGGGGGGACGGTTACCCCTTTTCTGCATTACTTCAAGGTTTTATTCCCCGCCCTGAGTTCTTCAATACTTCAAGGAAGCTCACAACAACATGGGTATTGCCTTGGCCTCTCAGGGAAAGATCGAGGAAGCCATATTCCATTTGCTATCCGTGTCCAATTGCATGTTAGGAATCCTATTTATGATTCTCTCTATTTCGGCAGCCGTAAAATCACTCCCATACATGCGAAGAAAAAGCTGTCCACGCAATTGCGAGGGATTGAGTGGTTGTCTTCCAATTTTTATACCTGAGATTACGAGCTTTCTGCCTGAATCATACATTCTACTCGCCATCCTCAATCGTTCTGAGGGCGTTCGCGACAATAACATTTTTTCGTACCGTTGTTTTATTCGCGTTGGAGTGTCACTCATTTTTTCCCTTCGCCTTTCGTAAGAGATCGTCAATCCCAAGGACGGTAGCCCATTTTTGCATATATTTCCAATCAAGTTCTGAAACAGTAGATATCATCTGACGAACATCGCGAAGCTGAAGTTCCGATCGTGATCGCTTTCCCCAGACCAACTTTGACAAAATAAGGTCCTCGGCAGCAACAACAGAGATAGTCACATCCTCAATATCCATTTTCTGTCTCCGTGCGAATTCTTCTCTGCGGTATGCATCGTTTTTTCTAATGATGAAGTCAGCCTTGATCACCCAGTCATTATGGATGATATTGAACATCCCATGGGCATGTACCGCCTGTCTGACACTATCATGATCTATATAGCAATCCTCGGAAAAAAGACCAACGATTTTGTCAACATCGGCAGGTGTAACCTCAACAACCAGATCAATATCACGGGTCATTCTTGGTATAGAATAGATTGCCATCGCCATCGAGCCGGTCATCATATAAAGAATGCCGGCGGAATCAAGCCGCGATGCTATCAATTTTACAAATTCCAGTTGTTCATCCATATTTTACTCATATTCTTAACGCCTGCGTTGAGTGCCCGGTATAGCTGGTGCGCTCCAACGCATAATACAGCGAAGGTGTTTATGTCAATAAAGATCTTCAGGTTTTTGAGAGGACCGTATCCTTTGCCGAGAACAGGACATCGGCAAACATGGCCAGGGTAATAGCCATGAGGATCATAAAGGCAACGGCCCAGGGAAACTTAAAAACTTGCTTTTTCATGTGGCAAGTATAAAATTAAGGGTGTTTGTTTGTCAATGTTCAGGCCGGGCTGTGCGGGGGAGGAAATGCCCAGAGATTACACAAAGTCTGAATTGCAGTAAGGGTGATTGAGAAAGATGTCAGTGTCTATAACTAACCTTAGAGAGGAACTGAACAATCTAAAGAGGGCTTCACTTTATCGGGAGTTGATCCCCATCACCTCTGTCAGCCCGACGCATGGTTATATTAACGGCAGAGAGGTCATACTCTTCTGTACCAACAACTATCTTGGTCTTACCCACCATCCCCAGGTGATTGAGGCCTCTATCAGGGCGACGGAACGTTTCGGGACTGGCGCCGGGGCATCCCGGCTGATATGTGGTCACTCACACCTCTATGAAGAGTTGGAGGCTACCCTGGCCAGATTCAAGGGCACCGAAAAGGCCCTCGTTTTTTCCTCAGGTTACGCCGCCAATACAGGTGCCATAAGCGCACTTGTGGGTAGAAAAGGTCTCGTCTTTTCTGATCGGCTGGTCCATGCCAGTATCATTGATGCCTGCATCTTAAGCCGTGCGGAAAAGCGTCCCTTTCCCCACAATGATATGGATTCCCTGAAAAATCTGCTCCATAACGAAAAGGCAAAGAGGCGAAAATTGATCGTAACTGAGGGCGTATTTTCCATGGATGGCGACATTGCCCCCCTTAAGGAGCTGGTAGATATCTCTTCGCAACACGGCTGTCTTCTAATGGTAGATGATGCCCATGGAACGGGGGTCATGGGAGAAGGGGGCCGCGGCACCGCCGATTGGCTCGGAGTAAGTAACGATGTCGCCATCCATACCGGAACCCTCAGCAAGGCTATCGGGTCAGTGGGGGGTTTTGTTACCGGCTCTTCTGACCTGATAACCTACCTCATAAATAAAGCCCGTTCATTTATTTACACCACTGCCCTCCCCCCGGGGGTAATTGCCGCGGCAACGACCGCCATCAAATTGTTGGAAATTGACTCTTCGCTTATTGAACGTCTCCGGTCCAATGTACATTTCATACGGGAAATATTAGTCTCCGGGGGCTTCAATCTCCCGCCCGGTGAGACACCCGTTGTCCCCATCGTCATCGGTGACGAGAGAAAGGCCTTGAATATCAGTCGGACCCTGCTGGAAAAGGGGGATATCTATATAACTGCCATACGCCTGCCTTCGGTTCCTACCGGAGAAGCCAGGTTGAGACTCACCGTCAGTGCGGCCCACCTGCAGGCCGAATTGGAAAAGGCGGCTATGCTGTTAATTGAACTCTGCCGGAAGGAGGGGGTCATTGATTGAATAATTTTCGTAAGCATGCCGCCGTCAGCAATCAGCGATCAGTAAGACAAGTCAAAACAAGATCTTACGTATGAGAAAGCTTGTCTTAGGAGTTGTGGACTTCCCCCAAAATGCCTCGGTGAGGGAAAAGTGATTACCCGGCAATGTAAAATACTGCCAATTTTTGTCTCTCTGTTGGTCATCTTCATCGTGGCCGGCTGTGGGGAGCGCCGTCCCGTTCCTTATCGTCTCCACCGGATCACGGAAAAGGAACTGGCCCGGATGGGGTATACCATTCAGGCCGGCGCTTTCTCAAAAGTTGGAAATGCGGCCAGACTGACAGAATCCCTGCGGAATAGAGGGTTAAATGCCTTCTATTTTGCTACTCCCGAGAGAATCTACAAGGTCCGTTTCGGCAATTTTACGTCGAGGGAAAACGCACACAGAAAGGCAGAAAGTCTTAGCTCGCAAGGAATTATTGATGAGTATTATATCGTCAGTCCCGGCGATTATGCCATTGCAAAGATAAAAGATAACATGTATTTTAGGGAGGAGGTTGTTAAGACGGCAAAGAGCTTTATCGGTGTCCCTTATCTCTGGGGCGGTTCTTCTCCGGATATCGGTTTTGACTGCAGTGGACTAACGACGGCTGTCTATCAGTTAAACGGCCTTGATCTTCCCCGTTTATCGTCTGAACAGTACGAGGCCGGGGTTCCCGTCGAACGGGATAGTTTGTTAAAGGGAGATCTGGTTTTCTTTGCGATTTCCAAAGGTAAAAAAGTCTCTCATGTAGGTATATACGCCGGTGAAGGCAGATTTATTCATGCCCCAGGAAGGGGCAAGAAAATCCGGATGGACTCCCTCTCAGACGGTTATTTCCGGAAGCGATACATTGCGGGAAGGGCTTATTTTTAGTAACATCTCTAAGTGCTGACTGTCATTATTACACCATTTTACAGGTCCAAAAGATATGGGAATAAAGAATTTAATGGTCACCGGTGGATGCGGCTTTATCGGCAGTAACTTCATCCGTTACCTGCTGGAAATACCGGACTTTACCGGGAGGATTATCAATGTGGATAAGCTGACCTATGCAGGAAATATCGAAAACTTAAGCGGTATCGGTGAGAGGTACACGGACAGATACCTCTTTCAAAGGGCGGACATCTGTGATTTTGATCTGATGAGAGATATTTTCTTGCGTTACCACGTTGATGCCGTCTGCCATTTTGCCGCTGAATCACACGTTGACAGATCTATCAAACGGCCGGAGAGTTTCATCCAAACCAATGTTATCGGCACCTTCAACCTCCTCGAAATAGCAAGGAACCATGCGGAGAACTTTGTCCTCTTTCACCATATAAGCACTGACGAGGTATACGGCAGCCTTGGGCCGGAGGGATACTTTACCGAGGAAAGCCCCTACCGGCCTAACAGTCCCTACTCCGCCTCCAAGGCCGCTTCAGACCACCTTGTCCGGGCGTACCATGAAACCTACGGCCTGCCAACCACCATTTCCAACTGTTCCAATAACTACGGCCCCTATCAGTTTCCCGAGAAACTGATCCCCCTGATGATCATCAATGCCGTGGAGGGAAAGCCCCTTCCCCTTTATGGAGACGGGAAAAATGTGAGGGACTGGCTCTACGTCAGAGACCACTGTGAGGCCATCTGGGCTGTCATGCAATCGGGAAGGAGGGGAGAAACATATAATATCGGCGGCAACTCAGAGATGGAAAACATCGTCATTGTAGAAATGATCTGTGATATCCTCGACGAGATACTTCCCCCACCCGATGGGCATTCCCGGAGGGAGCTGATCACCTTTGTTAAGGACAGACCGGGACACGACCGCAGGTACGCCATTGATTTTACCAGATTGCGTCAGGAACTGAACTGGGCCCCGCGAGAATCTTTCGCCTCCGGCCTGAGAAAAACCATTTCCTGGTATCTCAATAACAGACAATGGATTAACCATGTGCAAAGTGGAGCCTATCAGGCATGGATCGCCGAACAATACGGCGAGAATGTA
>JASEGZ010000058.1 GCA_030018935.1 Syntrophales bacterium | reverse complement strand
GACTTATGACTTATGACTTATGACTTACGACATACGACTTATGACTTATGACTTACGACATACGACTATAAGTAAGGATCCGTTTTCTGCAGATAGTTCACGATATAATCATAAACCGCATCCTCGAGAGAACGGAACACAGCAGAACATCCGGCTTGCCGGAGCTTGTCCATCTTTGCCTCCGTGAAATATTGGTACTGGTCACGAATAGTCGGTGGCATATCAATGTACTCTATCTGTGATTTGATCTCCATGGCGGAAAAAACGGCTCTTACCAGATCGTTCCATGTTCGGGCATGTCCCGTCCCGAGATTGAAGATGCCAGCTACCTCACGATGCTCAAGCAACCACCAGAGGATTTCTACACAATCCTTGACATAGACAAAATCGCGCATCTGCTCTCCATTACCGTATGCTGGTTTATGGGACTTGAAGAGGCGCACGCTGCCCGTCTCACGAATCTGCTGAAATGCCTTATAGACCACACTGGTCATGTCACCTTTGTGGTATTCATTGGGTCCAAAGACATTGAAAAACTTGATCCCCACCAGCCTTTGATCTGCCTGATGCCGCAGCACCCGGAGATCGAACAACTGCTTGGAATACCCGTACATATTGACGGGGCGAAGGACCCCTGTCAACCTGTTATCATCGGAGAACCCGAGAGAACCATCACCATACGTAGCAGCAGAACTGGCATAGATAAAACGAACATCGTGTTTCATGGACCACTCGGCCAGCCGGCAGGTATAGCGGTAGTTATTCTCCACTAAATAGTCGGCATCACGTTCTGTCGTGGAGGTGCATGCCCCCATATGTATTAGCGCCCGGACATTGAAAGGCACATCATCTGCTGAGATCATTTTAAGGAACTCATCTTTGTGGATGTAATCGGCATAATGTCGTTTTACGAGATCCTTCCATTTGTCTGACCGGCCGAATCTATCTACGATGATTATATCATCAATGCCTTCGGCATTAAGTTTCCAGACAAACGCACTCCCTATAAATCCGGCGCCACCAGTAACAACAATCATAGGTATCCCTTTGTTTAGACTGAAGACTGAAGACTGAAGGCTGAAGTGATCTAACAGTCTTCAGTCTTCAGCCTATCTACCTAAATGGTGGGTCAGGGCGGAATTGAACCGCCGACACTCGGATTTTCAGTCCGATGCTCTACCGACTGAGCTACCGACCCACTTAACTATATGGCAAGCGTTCAGCTCCCAGCAATCAGCTTTCAGCTAAAACCTGTCTTACTGATCGCTGATAGCTGAACTTACGCAATACCTATTAAATATCCCTTCTTTTGTCAAGGCATTTTTAAATCTGAAAATCCCCCCTCACCCCCCTTTTCCAAAGGGGGGCTGGGGGGGATTTGAATGACCATAGTGCCTGCGATCTTATCATGCCAGCCCTGTTTTTTCCCATCGAAGGCTATCCAGATAAAACCCAGGTAGAGGAACAGACCGGAGACGATGTATCCGACCCATCTGAGGAAGGCAATCCCCGGTGTCATTTTTTCTTCCGTCGTTTGCACCACCTTGAGGCCAAAGACCATCTTCCCCGGTGTCTGTCCGGCAATTCCGTGAAAGTATGTAAAGTAGAGCATGTTAACCAGTAGTGTTACTACGTAATAGGGAATTACAAAGTTCTCTATTATTTCAGAGAGGCCCACCTTTGGGAGGCGGAAGACAAATCCTGCATGCAGAGCCAGGATGCCAATAAAAAATAGGATCAGGGAGATAAAATTGAGGATAACCATGTCAATAAAAAACGCCATTGCCCTTCGCCAGAACCCACCGTAACGATTTTCCGTCATGCGGTTTGCATCCTTTCTTATATAAGTCGTCAGTCGTAAGTCATAAGTCGAAAGTCGAAAGACGTACGACTAATGTTTTATGTCGTAAGTCATGCCTTTTTCATACTGAATGATGGAAAGTATAGCGAGGGCTGCCGTTTCCACCTTCAATATCTGTCTGCCCAGGCCGACGGGAATGAACCCATAAGCTATGGCCCTGTCCACCTCTTCCTGCAAGAACCCCCCCTCCGGGCCGATGATGATGAAGAAGTCTTTTATCCCCTCGTGCCCTTTGTTCTGTAAGACCTGCTTGAGGCCCGTTTCAGATTCTCCTTCCCAGAGGATGATCCTGAGCGCTTCCCCCTGCGGATATCTCAGTACCTCGGCAAAGGAAAGGATTTTTCTGATCTTCGGTACACTGGAGGCGCCACACTGCCTGGCCGCCTCATGGGCGATCTTCTGCCATCTTGACGTCTTGAGAATGGTCATCTCCGGCGACAGTCTCGGTATCGCTCTTGCCGAATGGAAGGGGATGATTGTGTCCACGCCGAGTTCGGTGGCCTTCCGGATGATGAAATCCATCTTGTTTGCTTTGGGCAGGGCTTGGAACAGGGCAATACGGATAGCTTTGTCCGGAAGCCTTTCTTTTTTTACGATCTCTACGGTCACATCACGGGGGGTAAAATGCCGAATGAGCGCCTCACACTCAAATCCGGTTCCGTCAAAGAGGAGTAAACGGTCTCCGTTTCTCATCCGGAGCACGGATTTCACATAACGCAGGTTTTCTTCCGTTAATTTACACCTGTCTCCTTTTTCCACATTTTCGGGAAAGTAGATCCTCGGTATCGTCAATGTTCATCTACCCCTAACACATACGTCGTATGTCATACGTCGTATGTCATTATGTCCTCGAATTTTCGACTTACGACTTACGACTAAAGTTTTTATATCCTCTTTTTGATAATATTTCAAGTAACTTGAATTTTCGTCGTCTTCGTGGTATTTCTTCAGAAACTTCCAATCTTCTCTGAAGGGAAAAAATACATGAAGTACTATCCTATATGTCTTCAGGTGACAGATAAAAAGTGCATCGTTGTGGGTGGGGGGGAGGTTGCCGAGAGAAAAGTTAAACGGCTCGTGGAATGCGGCGCTCGCGTGGTCGTCGTCGGAAAGATATTGACCCCATTTCTAAAGGCGATGACGGGGGAGGGCAGGATCGAGCATATTGATGCCGATTACGATGAGGCATATATCCATGACGCTTTCCTGGTAATTGGGGCCACAGACAGGGATGAAGTCAACGAAAGGATCTGCGGAGAAGCGAGAGAAAGGAAGATTCTGGTCAACATTGTGGATGATCCCGCGCGATGCGATTTTATTCTCCCCTCTCTCTTTCAACGGGGTGACCTTTTGCTTGCCATATCAACGGGGGGGAAGAGTCCTGCCCTGGCCAGGAAACTGAGAGAAGAACTGGAGGGGCATTATGGGCCGGAATATGCCACACTTCTTACGATCCTGGGGAAGCTCAGGGAAAAGATTGTTGTTGGGGGCCGTCCCTCTGAGGAGAAGAGAAGATTGTTTACCGCCATAGTCAACTCGGACATCCTCCAGCATATCAAAGAAAAAAACTGGGATTGTGTCGAGAAGGTTATTCATGATATTGTAGGCGTTGATATCGACTTATGACTTATGACTTATGACTGATGACTTATGACTTATGACTGATGACTGATGTTTTATGACTTATGACTTATGACTTATGACTTATGACTTATGACTGATGTTTTATTCTATAAGGTTGCCCTTATCACCTATCTTCTCTCCACCGTTGGGTACATCACCTCCCTCCTGGTCAGGAGGGTGCTGGTGGCCAGGGTATCCACATGGTTTCTCTTTACGGCCTTTACGATCCACACTGTTTCTCTCGTGTTTCGCTCCCTTAAGACGGGACACAGTCCGGTGATCGGTTTTCATGAAACCCTCTCTTTCTTTGCCTGGGTCATGACCGCTACCTATCTGGCCCTCCAATTGAAAACAAAGACGAGGGTCTTTGGCGCCTTTGTATCTCCCGTGGTTTTTCTGCTTGTGATCGTGGCCTCGATACGCCTGGGAGGAGATGTTTCACTGCCGGCCGCGCTCCAGGGTGGGTTGGTGCCGGTTCACGTGATCCTCTCCGTGACAGGCGAGGCCCTTTTTGTCCTTGCTTCTTGTGCCGGCGCGATGTATCTGATTCAGGAGAGTTTCATAAAAAATAAAAAGGTAAAAAGTTTCAGCAGGCTTCTCCCTTCCCTGAAAGACCTGGATAAGATTAATCATCTCTGTCTTCTCTGGGGATTCCCGTTGCTGACCTCAGGTATCTTAGTGGGGTCAATCTGGGCACGAACAGTCTGGGGGAGTCACTGGCAGTGGGATCCGAAGCAGATATGGACGCTTTTAGCCTGGATCTTTTATGCCATTTTGCTACATCAGAGACTTGCCCTGGGGTGGAAGGGGCAGAAGGTAGCCCTTTTATCCATCCTGGCCCTTAGTTTTCTCCTTGCTTCCTTTGTTATTGTAAGCCTGTTTTTTACCACTGTCCACAGCTTCATTTGATGGTATGAATATCGTTCTCATCGGCATGAATCATAAAACGGCCCCCCTTGAACTCAGGGAGAAACTTTCCCTGTTGGGCGGAAATAATGTTCATCCCCTCGAGGAGATGATGAAGATTCCGCAGATCAAGGAAGCGCTGTATCTTGCCACCTGTAACCGTGTTGAGGCGCTGGCCAGCGCCGTGGATGCTAAAGATACCGTGGAAAGACTTAAAGAATTTATCTTTCATCATGGTAATCTGCCTTGGGAGGAGATAGAGAGATGCCTTTATGTACATTTCGATCAACAAGCGGTCCGCCATCTCTTCCGGGTAGCATCCAGTATTGATTCGCTGGTGATGGGCGAACCACAGATCCTGGGCCAGGTCAAGGAGGCATACCGCCGTGCTGTCGAGCACAGAACCACGGGAGTGATACTGAACAGAGTTGTCCATCATGCATTTCGGGTGGCCAAGAGGGTCAGGACCGAGACAGAAATTGCCGGCAACGCCGTTTCCGTCAGTTTTACAGCGGTGGAGCTGGCGAAGAAGATCTTCGGCGCCCTGAAGGGGAAAACCATTCTCCTCATCGGCGCCGGGGAGATGTCGGAGCTTGCCGCACGGCATTTGATCAAATATGGTGTGGACAGAATCCTGATTGCCAATCGAACATATACCAGGGCGCTGGAGATGGCGAGAGATTTTCAAGGTAGCGCCGTAGAATTTGCTCGGTTGGGGGAGAGCCTGCTAAATGCCGATATTGTGATCAGTTCCACGGGCGCCCCTGGTTACGTGATCAATGCAGAGATGGTTGCCGCTGCCCTGCGGAGGCGCAAGAATCGCCTGCTTTTCCTGATGGATATCGCCGTGCCCAGGGATATTGATCCTGCGGCAGGTACGATTGATAATGTGTACCTTTACAACATTGATCATCTCCAGGAGATTGTGGATGAGAATCTGAAGAGCCGCAGGGGAGAGGCCGAGAAGGCGGAAGCGATTATAGATGAAGAAGTGCTGAAGTATAAAGAATGGTTCAGCGCCCTGGAAGCTGTCCCCACCATCGTTTCCCTCCGGGAAAAAGTGGAAGGCATCATGAAAGGAGAATTGGGCAGATCCCTTTCCTGGATGCAGAATCTCTCCGCAGAGCAGAGGAAAAATGTAGAAATCCTAACCTCTTCCATATTAAACAAGATCCTCCATGACCCTATCGTGGCCATTAAAGAGGAGAGTCAGAATGGTGGGGCCCTCCCCTATATTGCAGCCTTGCGGAGACTGTTCAGGTTAGATGATGGGTAACGTAAGTCGTAAGTCATAAGTCGTAAGTCGTAAGTCGTAAGTCGTATGTCGTAAGTCGTATGTCGTATGTCGTAAACAAATGATTTTATCATCCTCCCTCCCCTTGTGGGAGGGAGTTAGAGGGAGGGGACACACTTTTCAGGAAGGAGGAGGCATTATGAAAAGATTCATCGGTCAGAGGTGGGGCATTGTTTCGGCAGTGGTATTCTCTTTGCTTATTTTTCCCCTGCATGCGGCATGGGGTGGTGGATTGGCTCCTGCTCCTGAGGAGGTAGTCCTGAAATATTACCATGCCTTGCAAAATAGGGACTTTTCAGGGGCTTCCCAATGTGTATCCCGGGGAATGCTGGCAGGTAAAAGCCAGAAGGAGTGGGCTAAGGAGATGAAGGCCCTCTATGAAGGTGGTAAGGTAGAGATTACTGAAATTTCTGTTTCTCCCGGATCAGTTTCCGGGCAAGAGGCCCAGGTAAAGAACGTTATGACCTCAAAGGACATAATTAATAAAAATGGGGTCGTAGAGTATAATGTAGAGCACCTGGTCCTGGAAGATGGTCTCTGGAAGATAGACCGGACAGAACTTGAGGACAGTAAGATACTCGAACCATAGTCATTGCGAAAAGGAGGGGGGTCCATCCCCCCTCCACGGATTAACCCCATTTACAACAATCCGAGGGATCTCATTATCTCTGCTAACCTGGGCTCCTTCTCGGCATAAGTCTTGAGTACTCTGACCGTAAGCTCTTCACGTTCCTCAAGTTCTCTGGTCTTCCTCACTACCGGTGTGATGGCGGTTCTTCTATCCCAGATGACAAAACCGAAGAGACCAAAGATACCGACAAAGACAATCCCAAAACCCCCTACGACGAGGTTGTGAAGGTCACTAATCTGAGATTGAAGACTATACTGAAGGCCATCAATCCGCTTCTCCAGGGATTTCTGCCCCTCCTCCAGACGGGTAAGCCTCTCAATGATCTCTCGATCACTGATCGTCAGACTCCCCTCCACTGCCAGGGCAGGGGTAACCCACCCGGCGAGGAAAATTACCACCAAGATAACTACCTTCCATCTGCCCATCACTTCCTCCCGATAACCCTTCTACCAGAAAAATACCCGTATGGCAAGCGAAACTTATCATGAAAAAAAGGGGGGGGATTTAATTTCCCCCTCCCTTTTTCGGAGTCGCCAGTCATCGGTCTTGTGTCGTATGCCTTTTGACTTATGACATACGACTTACGACTTACGACTGTGTTCTTACGACTGTGTTTTAGAGACGTACGACTTGGTTTATTTACCCGCCGCTTCCAAGTGGCCGAGGGTCACGTCATTCGGGCCGAATCCCGGGTTGGCGTCCCATATCCGGTCATAGTGATGCGAGGCGTGACGCCGTTTGAAGTCAATGTAGAAGCCCTCAGGGGTAATCCCGTTGCATGTCTCTTCCGTCGGACTGGGTGGAATCATACGGACGGTCTTGCCTCTTTGTGTCTTCCGATTTTCTCTGGCCGTCTCCGCGTTGTTGCTTCCGATCGTGTACTGAACGTACTTCCAGAGCTTGCCTTCCTTGTCATAGCCCTCCCCAATGTAAATTGTCGGCGGGGCATGAACGTCCGCATATAAGACCCTCCTGCTGTGCGGATGGTAGGCTGGCGGGATGCCCTCGACCACCCAGACCTCCCGGGGCTCCCACTCGTTTCCCGGCACTAAAGCGGGGTTCCAATGGGGCCAGTTCTTCAGGTCAACGGACGGAAATTCCTCCTCCACCGTCTTTGCCCCCTCTTGCCAGTCCACAAAGTCGTTAGCGATGACAAGGACCCAGCGCTTGTCTAAGAGCTTGAAGCTCTTGTACCACGACGGACGGGCATTGATGATCCAGATCTCGTCATTGAGCATGTCCAGACCGTCCACCGGGTCCACCCAGGCGCCGCCAGAGAGCCTGCGGGTCCGCCGCACCGACTTGACATAGACCCAGTTGTCTTCGAGTTTCGGACTATCATAGCGGAGCGCGAATATCCCTATCCCCCTCATGTCATAAGGGGCCGTGACAAAGAAGAGGGTCCTCGAGATGAGTGCATCATCAACCACCGGCGGCTTCCCCGGTCCGTCCATGCGTCCCTTCGTGTAATAGCGAAGCCAGAACCAGTCCTGGCGACGCTCAAGACCCGTGTCGGCGCTGACAAGGAGCCAGGAGTGGGGACAGTGCTGGGTCCTCCCCCCCTGGTGACCGTAATAGTAATTCCAGATTACCTTGTCGCCCGCGTACGGGTCTTTTATAAACTCAGCTACCGCAGCAGGTGAGGAAGTAACAGGGGAAGCTTCGGGGAACGGTAGGCCGGCTTTCCAGCCGGTAACCTCCCGGGCTTTAGGATCGAATTTAACGTCTTTTGCATATTTCTCCGTGGCCTCGAGGAATGCTTTTCCCATCTTGGGTAGCTTGGAGTGCCGCAGCTTCATCTGGAGCGCCCAGTTCCTGATCTGGTACTCCTGGGACGCGATCAGCATGCTCCGAATCGTTTTCCCCTCGAAGGTATCGTTCATGACCTTGTCCAGGTTGGCTTTGTTAATTATTGTGCCCGCTGGAAGCTCGGCAGCCGAGGCCGCATAGGCCATCACACCAACCACTATACCCACGAGACAGAAAATACTTAATTTCCTTACTACAAACATCGGTTTTCTTAACTTCATCCTAACCCCTCCTTTCTTTTATGTCTTACGTCTTATGTCTTATGTCTTTTGACTTATGACATATGACGTACGACTTACGACTGTGTTTTAAAACTGATAGGTCAAGCGGATTAAGAACTGATCCTGGTTGTTAAAGTAACCGAGGAAAGAGGTGCTGTTCTCATTTACCCCCGCGTTCCCAAGCGCAAATTTACCGCCCGGCTGGTTTGAAGACGCACCCAGAAGCCTTAAGTCCAGCCAGGAATCGTTTATCGTTGCCGGATCCTTTGCGCCGGAGGGGAAGAAGAAGTCGGCCTCCAAACGCAGACGCCAATGGTCACCGAAGATAAACTCCACGCTGGGGAAGAAGAAGGCTCCCCCGTAGCTTACATCCCAACCGGCGGCCAGCGTGGGAACGATAGCCTCATTCCGGTAGTGGAGCACGAGAACACCGGTCAGCATGGTCTCGATCTCCTTCCGATGCTCACCGTAGGTGATGAAACGAACGATGTCCTCTTCCCTGTGATAGTCCAGGATCACGTGGTTGAATGCCTGGACAGTGAAGAAGGCCGGCTTGCCTGTCCCAAGCAGCCGCTGGGTAAAGGCAAGATTCTTGTCCGCTCTCAACATGACCATCAACGAATCCTTCTTTTGGACGCCATGCAGTCCGGGTACCCAGCACACGAGGAGCGGGTCCCCCCCCGCTAAGTAATGGAAGTTATAGACTGCATTATAGAAATTCTGACGGCCAATGTCTACAATACGAGTGGGATTAGCTTGGAGCAACCCCCCTATCTGTGCCAGTAGAGCTTGTACCCCTGGGTCTGTGAGAAGCATAGTTGACGCCCCAGGCATCACTCCCTCCAGCGCCGCTAACAGTCCGCCCACATTACCCTGAAGGGCCGCGGGAGGAACTAGAGCAAGAAGCCCCGGCAGTGCCGTCTGTAGAGCCGGCGATAACACTGGCCCGAGAATCTGCAGTCCCGTTGACGCCGGCAGCGCCCCCACCAGCCCCATTGTATTACCATCATAGATCCCATCGAGAACCGGGAGGACAAAATTCCCCAGTGGGGCGTTGGTTAAACCCTGGGGTCTGAGGACACGGTTTACTACACCCAGGATCGCATCCCCGTCCCCATAAAACATCGTCCGGTCCGGGTCGCCAGGAGCAGCCAGTATAGCTGCAAGATTTGGAGTTTGGGGGCCGAGGGCATTGGCCACCGCCTTTCCTAACAGGGGCGGGCCGACATTGGAGCCTGTTATCTTATCAATATCACCGCCGGAGCCCTTATTAAAGGGCTCGTCAAAGGTATAGACGACCTCGGTGGACAGGACGGTATCTATCCACGGGACATAGCCGCTGACCGTAAGACCAGCCAGGTCTATCCTCGGGTAGACAAGGTCACCGACCAGGCCCTTTGTCTCCTGGTTCTCAAAGGAAAAGTTATTGATACCGGAATTCCACACGGGATCGTTATTAAGCGTCCTCAGGTAGGCAAACGAGTAATTTACCGGCCCTGCAATGCCGGACCAGCGGACACCCCATGTGGCGTCGTCCGTATCACCGTCCGGATAGTCATAATCATACTTGACCGGCCCCAGGACATCGAAACCCTCGTACGGCCGCGGGTTCCAGCGCCCTCCTTCAATCGGGTACGAGTTGCCGATCCACTTAGGACGGTCCCAACCGGGACGGAAGATCGCCTGGAGGGAACCTCCGAGCTCCGGCACTTGGATCATGGCATTGGCCAGGATCAGCGGCTTTCTCAATTCTTCATTCTCCGGTTCCATGAAGAGGCGCCACTGGTAATCAAAACCGTGGATGACATCCATGGCGCGGAAGAAATCGGTTTCGCCCCATACCACCTGTTGCCTGCCGAGACGGAGCCTGACGCGCTGGATGGGATCGAATTCCACGTAGTACTCACGAAACTCGCCCTGGTTGTACTGGTCCATGATCTCCGTCCCCGGAGAATCCTGCATGTTATTAGAGCCGAAGTTGTTCCTCCCCGACTGGGTAATCTCCTGGAGACGGGTCAGATAATCGGTCCTCACCTCCTGGTCGCCACGACCGATTACCTTCCACGTAAAGGGTCCCGTCTTCGCATCGAGGTCTAACTTAAGCGAACCACGCAGCATGGAGCATTTGTAGCGATCATTATAAGTGTCCTTTTGCTGGGTTATTGTGTCTATGTCCGGTATGTCATGGAGGTTAAACGACGCCCAGGTGCGGACATATCCATGTACATCAAAACTGTACTTCTCTCCTCCAGCCGCCCCTCCCTCAGCGGTGGCAGGTACAGGGTTGCACCACATTACCGGAAATAGCAGCAATACAAAAACAAATACCTGTAAAGACAATCTTGACTTTATCGCCTTTCCCATTTTAGCATCCTCCTTTCTCCGTTAAGTCATCAGTCATAAGTCGTAAGTCAAAAATTCGAGGACATATGACATTACGACGTAAAACTGATGTTTATGATGTATGGACACCCCCCCTCCTTAGTCATAAGTCTTACGTCCTAAATGACTTACAACTTACGACTTACAACTTTTTCATCC
>JASEGZ010000057.1 GCA_030018935.1 Syntrophales bacterium | reverse complement strand
TCTCGTATTCACTTATGTTTTGACGATATTTTGTTTCGTGTTTTGGACACTCATGTACGAACCTATAAACGAGCAAGGAGTCATACTTTTGTTTGCAGCTCTTTGTCACGACTTGGGGTTTATGATCGAAGGCATTAGGAGCAGCTTTCCCGATGCGCTACTACGGAGAAAGAATACCAAGGGAACCTGGAACAGTTGCCGAGCCGAGTTCGAGTTTAGATCATCATTTTTCAGGTTGCATAAACATAACCCGAAACAATGTGATCTGGTCATCTGTTGGGAGCATGATTGGAAGGAATGCCCCGTAGAAGTAATGTGCTTGAAAGAATCAATCAGAGAATTTAAATGACGAGGTATGACGCCATGAGTACAAAAGAATTACTTATAAACGAGATTGAAGAAGTCCCTGAACCTCTTCTGGCAGAAGTGCTCGATTTTGTCCATTTCCTAAAGGCGAAAATTGTCCGCGAAAAACTAGATATCGCCATAATGAGCGAATCCTCGCTATCCAAAGACTGGCTGAAGCCTGAGGAGGACGAAGCGTGGCAAAATTTGTAAAAGGCGATGTCGTTGTCATACCCTTTCCTTTCTCTGACCTAAGTCAATCCAAGCGCCGCCCGGCCCTTGTCATCGCCCCACTTGAAGGAAATGACGCCATTCTATGTCAAATAACAAGTAAAACGATCAAGGACACCTACGCCATCTCAATCGATGATACGGATTTCGCGTCAGGAAGCCTTAGACAACCAGGCAACATAAGGCCCAGCCGACTGTTTACCGCAGACAGCCACATTATCCTATACCGGGTGGGCAGGATCAAAAAAGAGAAATTGCTCCAAGTCGTTGAAAAATTGATTGAGATTATTAAGGGATAGATCATTCCGCTAACAAGGCGCTCAAGAGGGACGCGGCAAAAAGCCGCCGCGCCCCTTAGCTTTATCGTTAGGCACAGAGTGAAGCGAGCAATAGAATGGTCGAGAGAATGCTTTGAGATGCTCGAATTCCCCAGTTTTCCAGAGTTTTCTATATCTCTAAGCTATCTAACGTATCGAGAGGGACCTCTCTACCCAGTAGATTCCATGCCTCTTCTTTGATAAATCTGGTTACACTACCGTTCTCCATGATTAAGACACCTTGATTACTGAGCCCATTTAATATCTCTCGAATCTCTCCTGGTTCTTTTCCTGTAAATCTGGCCAGTTCATCAAGAGGGTTTTGCTTGGTCTTCAGTGGCCAATTTTTTAGAAAATAGAGGATTACCACCAGCTTGATCCACAATCGAGTAATCTCCTCCAGAGATACATTGGTCTTCCTGATTCTATTTGAAAATTCCTTGAGCATATGAAGGGATACCCCTTCGCTTTCCCTGAGTATATTACGAAAGGTATTCCCATCAATGACGGCTACCTGACTATCCTCCATCGTCCGGGCGGATGCAGTACGAGGAGCATCAATCAGCGCCGCCATTTCACCAAAATATTCGCCAGGCCCCATTTCGGCCAGCAACTTCCTCACCTGCCCGGCCTTTTTTTCCATCTGCACTTTACCCCTCAAAATATAATACATTTCCTGATCGGTATCCCCTTCTCTGAAGATATAGGTACCTTTGGGATACACGCAACCGAATCTCAGGAAAATGCGCTCATCCACTTTTGTGAGCTTCTTCTCTGACTTTAAGAAAGCCTTTTCAAGAAGAACTAAATCTCTCTTCTGGCAAGAAGAGATAAGTTCCGCGCAGAAGAGGAAAATTACAGCTACATAGAAGACCCAGATGACAAGGACAACCACTGTCTCCAGAGAACCGAAGATCACGTGATAGCGGGTATAATTAGAGACATACCAGGTAAAGAAATGCTTAGCGATTTCTGTCAATGCAGAAAAAATGGCGCCCCCTAAAAGCGCACCACCGAAGGCAACTTTCCCCCTGGGAACGACTTTGTAGACAATGGTAACAAACACCACGATGAGCAGGTATGGAAGGATATAGCGAAATAAAGTGCCATGAGCGAGGGAAAGATAACCACCCTTTACCATAACAGGTTGTTTGGCCAGGATTGTGGCAAGATATGTAATCCCGACACTGACTATACCGATGGCCCATCCCATCGGAATCATGGCGATCGCAAGCAACTTGGACACAAAGTAATTTCGGGCTGCTTTTGCTCGGAATGTATTGTTCAAAGCCGTTTCTATGGCGCTGAAGATCATGGTAGAAAGCCAGACGAGGCTTAAGATTCCAATCCAACCCAGAAGCTGTTTTTTTTGTTCTACCCGCCCCAACTGGGTCAGCAACGCCTCCGAAAAATAAGGGTGAAATTCACGGATTACCTTAACGAGTTCATTTTGCATGTTGGGGTAAGAGCCAAAGATATGACCTCCCACCACGATAGTCAAAATGAAGAGGGGAATAATAGAGAGGATGGCGTAGAGGGCAATAGCGGCGGCCTGGTTCATATCTCCGTTATTTCTGTAATTTTTAACCGCATTCCGCAAGATGTCCCACACGGTGGCGAGGATAAAATAAACACGGACTGGACTGGACTCGGATTGGTGACTTTCCTGGTTATTTCGACTAATCATGGGTGATATACTCAGGAAACAAGGATAAAAAATGGTCCTTCTGGATTTTACCACGATGAGTATAGGAGGGTGGTATATGGGTGTCAAGGAGAAAGCAGATTTAGTTGCTAAAAAGGGTTCGAGGATTCAAGGATTCAGTTAATAAGACTTCTACCAAACTTTCAATTCCTTGTAGTTTTTCAACATTTCACTTGAATCCTTGACCCCTTGACCCCTTGAATCCTGTTATCAAAATAAAATTGCAAAAGCCCTATGTTTAAGATAATTAACTCAATTATTATGAAATCACCTATGCGGATCATCCTGGTTCTCATAATCATCCTCTCCATGGCCGTATGGGGGTGTAGCGGGAGGGAACAGGAAAATACCCCCAGGAACATATCAGATACAGGCCCTGCCTATGGAGATATTATGGTGGAGGGTTCCATCGGCGATGCCAGCAACATGATTCCCATTCTTGCCTCGGACAGTGCCTCCCACGATATCGCGGCGATGGTCTTCAACGGCCTTGTAAAATACGACAAAGACCTGAATGTTGTTGGGGATCTGGCCGAATCATGGAATATTTCCCATAACGGGCTGGTGATCACCTTCCACCTGAGAAAGAACGTAAAATGGCATGATGGCCATCCATTCACCGCCGATGATGTCCTGTATACTTACCAGGTCACGATCGATCCTAAGACCCCTACCCCCTATGCCGGCGATTTTCTCAAGGTCAAGAAAGCCGAAGTCCTCGATTCCTATACCTTCCGTGTTACCTACGACAAACCCTTTGCCCCCGCCCTTATGAGTTGGGGAGCTGCCATTTTACCGAAACATCTCCTTGCCGGAGGCGACATCACCACGAGTCCTCTTACACGACACCCCATAGGAACGGGGCCGTATATCTTCAAAGAATGGATCCCCGGCCAGAAGATTGTCCTTGCCTCCAACCCCGATTATTTTGAAGGAAGGCCTTATATAGATGGTTACATCACGCGGATCATACCGGATATGGCAACCATGTTCCTCGAATTGCGTGCAAACGGCATTGACCGGATGGGATTGACCCCACTTCAGTATATGAGGCAAACAGAAAACAACCTGTTCCGTAAAAATTTCAATAAGTATCGCTACCTCTCCTTTTCCTATACTTACCTTGGATACAACATCAAGAATCCTTTGTTTGCCGATAAACGTGTGAGGCAGGCTATCGCCTCAGCGATAAACAAAGAGGAGATTATTCAGGGCGTCCTCCTGGGACTCGGTAAGGTAGCTACAGGTCCGTTTAAACCCGGCACCTGGCCCTATAACCCTAACGTGAAGACATACCCGTATAGTCCTCGGAAAGCAAAGGAACTACTTGCGGAGGCGGGCTGGAAAGATACTGATGGTGACGGCATTCTGGATAAAAATGGCAAGCCCTTTATTTTTGAGATTATCACGAATCAGGGAAACGATGTCCGGCAAAAATGTGCTGAAATTATTCAGAAACGCCTTGCCGAGATAGGCATTAAGGTAAAGATCAGGGTCCTCGAATGGGCTGCCTTCATCAACGATTTTATCAACAAAAGGAGATTTGCGGCGACCATCCTGGGCTGGACGATACCCCTCGATCCTGACCTCTACGATGTATGGCATTCCAGCAAGACAAGGCCGGAAGAATTAAATTTCATATCCTATAAAAACAGAGAAGTTGATGACCTGTTAGAAAGGGGGAGAGATACCTTCGATCAGAAGGAGAGAAAAAAATGCTACGACAGGATACAGGATATCCTGGCGGAGGAACAACCCTACACTTTCCTGTATGTCCCCGATGCCCTGCCCATTATTCATGCCCGTTTCCGGGGCATCAAACCGGCTCCACTGGGTATCGGATATAATTTCATCAAGTGGTACGTTCCCCATAAGGAACAGAGATTCGTGATGATAAGGTAAAGGCACAAAGACACAGAGGGGGGTGGAAAATGAAGGTTACGAGTGTAAGTGAGATGAGGGCGATGGACAGATACGCCAGTGAAAAACTGGACATTTCAGAAGAGATCCTCATGGAAAACGCCGGGCAGGCTTCATCCTTCGTCCTCTCAAAAGAGATGGGGATAAAGGATAAAAGATTTGTCGTGTTGTGCGGTATCGGCAACAACGGTGGCGATGGTTTTGTCGTGGCCCGGAACATCCACGCCAATGGCGGGATAGTCAAGGTATTCATCCTCGGTGATCCGGGTAAGTTCAAAGGGGCAGCGAAGGCCAATCTGAATATCTTAACAAAACTCCCCGTAGATGTGAGGAGGATCGAGTCTGTCAAGACTATGGAGATAGATCTCCTTCACGCTCATGGAATTGTAGATGCCATTTTTGGTACCGGCCTCGAGAGGGAGGTTAGCGGCCTCTACAGAGAAGTGATTCAATTGATCAATGGAAGCGGTAAAAAGATTCTCAGCCTTGACATCCCCTCCGGTGTCCATGGCGACACGGGAGAGATAATGGGTGTTGCGGTTCAGGCTGATTATACGGTTACTTTCGGTCTTCCAAAGATCGGGAACATGCTCTATCCAGGGTATGGATGCTGCGGAAAACTGTATGTTACCCACATCTCCTTTCCCCCTTCACTCTACAGCCGCGACGAGATCAAGGTTGAGATCAACGATCCTGTGAAACTTCCCCCGAGAGAAAGAGACGTCCATAAAGGCTCCGTGGGGAAAGTGCTCTTTATTGCCGGCGCGGTGAACTACTTTGGCGCGCCATACTTTGCCGCCCTATCTTTCCTCAAGGCTGGTGGAGGATATGCCCGGCTTGCTGTACCCCGTTCTATGACATCATTTATCGCCCAGAAGGGAATGGAGATCGTCTTCGTTCCCCAAGAGGAAACCCCGACGGGAAGCCTCTCCCTAAGAAACAGAGACTCCTTACTCGCCCTTTCAGAAAAGATGGATATGGTAGTTATCGGCCCCGGTCTGTCGTTAGAAGAAGAGACACAGCAATTAGTCCGGGAACTGGTCAAAGGGATCAATAAGCCGATCATCGTTGACGGTGACGGGCTTACCGCCGTGGCAGATGATCTTGAAATTATCAGAGAAAGGGAGGCAGCAACCATTCTGACCCCTCATCCGGGAGAGATGTCGAGAATTACAAGGAAAAGTGTAAACGAGATCAAAAAGCATAAAATAGCCATTTTACAGGATACAGCCAGAGATCTGCATGCAGTTATTGTCCTGAAGGGTGCCCATTCCCTGATAGGCTGCCCCGATGAAAGGGTGTTTATCAATCTCAGTGGCAATCCAGGAATGGCAACGGCAGGATCAGGCGATGTCTTAACAGGAACCATTGCGGCCATGTTTGGCCTTGGCTTACCAATCGAAGATGCGGCGAGAAAGGGTGTCTTTATCCATGGACTTTCAGGAGACCTCGCCGCCCAAGATAAAGGAGAAGACGGAATTACGGCCCAGGACGTCCTCGAGTATCTCCCCCTGGCCATGAAGCTGGACAGAAAGGGGCTGCCGGAGATGCTCAGAGAAACCTATAGGGAATGTGAGGTGATATAAAGGTTTTTTTCAGAGTCTTCTTTCAATAATGTAATCTGAAATTGTCAACAGTGAGGTCTTTGCTTCAGAATCTTCAAAACATGCAAGAAACTTTTTCCCTTCGGCGATATACGCCCTCGCTTTGTTGAGAGCATGATTGATGCCATCATATTTATGGATGAGAGAAACGACATCACTGTTGGACTGCCCTTTATGTTGAACGGCCTGTTTAATTGTCTCTCTCTCGTCAGGGGAACATCTTTTCAGGGTGTGGATGAGAGGAAGGGTAATCTTTCCCTCTTCAAGATCCTTACCAATAGCTTTTCCAAATTCCTCTTCGTTTGCTATATAATCGAGGGTGTCATCAGTTATCTGAAAGGCCGAGCCGATCCTCATGCCGAACCGTGTTAAGGCCTCAATCTTCGTATCCGATGCATTACCCAGGATACCTCCCACGGCACATGCGGCGGAAATGAGTGTGGACGTCTTCTTCTCAATGATGAACAGATATTCCTTTTCGGTAATATTGATATCACCGGCTTTAACCAGCTGGAAAACTTCCCCTTCTGACATGGTGTTAGTCGTTGTAGAGAGAAGTTTCAAGATGGGGATATTACCATCTTCGGTCATGATTTTGAAAGATTTAGAATAGAGAAAGTCCCCTACCAGAACGCTGGCGGCGTTACCCCAGATATTGTTTGCTGAAATCTTACCCCGTCTCGTTTGGGCATGGTCAATCACGTCATCGTGGAGAAGGGTTGCCGTATGAATAAACTCGATCATAGCAGACAGGAAATAGCGCCGCTCTCCCCTGTATCCACAGAGCGCCGAGGCAGCCAGTAGCAAAAGGGGCCTGAACCTTTTGCCGCCGCTGCCGAGAAGATGATAAATGATTTCAGGGATAAGATCGACCTCTGAGCGGAGATGCCTCTCCATGCATTCTTCCACACGCCTTAGATCGTCTCCGTAATGGCGAAAAACATCCTGTATCTGCACGGTGTTGGAACCCCTTAGAGTGTCAAAGTGCCTCTATATAATTTAACCCTCGTAAAATGTCAAACATTTCATTTGAAGGTAGCCGCAGGCTTCAGCCTGCGTAAGCTGCCGTCTATGCCGCAGGCAGTAATGCAAATGTTTCACTTTAGACTCTCAGCAAAGAGGTCGTATTCGCTGGCAGCGGTGATCTTACAATGCACAATATCCCCTGGGGCCAGATCTTTCCCTTTCACATAGGTAACCCCATCAATATCCGGTGCCTGTCGGCGACACCTTCCGACAAAGGGAAAATGGGGGCTCGCGCTTTTACCCTCGATCAGGACCTCTTGAAGCGAATTTATCAGGGAGTGATTGATTTCCCGGGAAATGCCCGCCTGTCCTTCCATGAGGAGTTGCCTGCGGGTTTCTCTTTCCTTCTCCGATATCCGGGATGTGAAAGAGGCGGCAGATGTCCCTTCTTCTCTCGAATAGGTAAAAACACCGAGATGATCAAATCTCGCCTCCTTGATAAAGGCTAATAGTTTATTGAATTTCGTCCGTGTTTCCCCAGGAAATCCTACAATAATTGATGTCCTCAGGGCTACATCCGGGATATTGTTCCTTGCGGCGATGATAGCCTTCCTGATCTGCTCACTTCCCCCTCGTCTGTTCATGGCCGTAAGTATTCCATCGTCAATGTGCTGTATAGGTATGTCAAGGTAGTTGCAGATCTTTTCCTCCTCGGCAATGGTCTGAAGAATATCCCCGGTAAGACCGGTCGGATATGTGTAGAGAACCCGGACCCACCTGATGCCCTCTAAAGAAACAAGTTTTTTCAAGAGATCGCTCAGGGTAGGCTTTCCCTTCAGGTCTCTACCGTAGGCCGTCGTATCCTGGGCAGTGACGATGATCTCCTTAACCCCCTTTCGGGCAAGGAGTTCCGCCTCTGTCAGGATGTCATCCACTTCCCTGCTTCTCGCTTTTCCCCGGACGGAGGGAATTACACAATACGAACAATGGTTGGAACATCCTTCGGCTATCTTCAGATAAGCACTGTAGAATGGTGTTAGGATCAGGCGGGGATGGCCTGCATCCATCAGAAAGGTGGGCTTCCCGATGAGAGAACGGCAGATCGGAGACCCTTCAAGGCTTAATCTTCCAATGTGACGGGCGATATGGGAAACCTCACCGGTGCCGAGAAAAAGGTCAACCTCGGGCAGTTCTGCCTCGAGGATCTTTCCGTATCGCTGGGGGAGGCAGCCCGTAACAATTAAATGGGTACAGACCCCCCTGCCCTCCCCCTTCCATTCGGCCATGCGGATGATCTCATCAATGGATTCCTCCTTTGCGGGCAGGATGAAGGCGCAGGTATTGATCACGATGATCTCGGCTTCATCTGCACGGGGGATGATCTGAAAACCGCTCTCTGACAGAAGGGCGGCCATAACCTCGGAATCAACGAGATTCTTCGGACAACCGAGGCTTACAATGTGCACTCTTCTATCTTTTAAATGGGCGATGGGCAATAGGTTACAGGATATAGGTTAACTAAAAGCTGATTGCTGACAGCTAACGGGGTAGTTTTCTGGCCAATAATTTCCTTGGTTTCACGCCATCAGAGGGTCCGACGATACCTTCCGCTTCCATACGTTCGATGATCCGGGCAGCCCGGTTATAACCTATTTTCATGTATCTCTGCACCAGAGAGATCGAGGCCTGTCCCAGATCAGTCACCAGCTCAACGGCCTGGTCATATTTCTCATCAAATAACTCGTCCGATTTCTCACCTTCCATTGACCACGGCCTGTATTCCATAATTGATTCGTCGTAAGCAGGCGTGCCCTGTTTTTTTACAAATTCGCAGATCCTCTCAGTCTCCCTGTCTGAGACATAGACACCGTGGATACGGGTAAGCTTTGACGTACCGGGGGGGATAAAGAGCATATCGCCGGCCCCGAGAAGCTTTTCCGCACCAAGATGATCGAGGATGGTCCGCGAATCTACCTTTGACGAGACCTGAAAGGAAATCCGGGTAGGAAAGTTGGCCTTTATGAGACCCGTGATGACATCAACGGATGGTCTTTGGGTGGCTAAGATAAGATGGATCCCCGCAGCCCTGGCCATCTGGGCGAGACGGGCAAGAGATTCCTCTACATCCCTCTGTGCCACGATCATGAGATCGGCAAGTTCATCAATAACAATGACGATATAGGGCAGTTTGACGGGGGGTTGCTGATCTCTTTCAGGATGTTTCCCGTCATCAAAGAGATCAGCAGGCTCAGGAACTATAACATCAGGCCTATTGTTAATGTCTTCCGGCCCTGTTTTTCCTTTTCCCAAAGCTACCTGCTTCTCTCTTGCGTCCAGTTCCTTCCCGATCACCATGTTATACCCTTCTATACTTTTGACTCCCCATTCACTGATTATTCTATACCGCCTCTCCATTTCCTCTACCGCCCACTTCAAAACAAGAGCGGCTTTCTTAGGGTCAAATACCACCGGGTGAAGGAGATGAGGTATCCCTTCATACGCGGACAGTTCTAGCCTTTTGGGGTCAATCATGAGGAATTTGACTTCGTCAGGTGGTGACTTGAAGAGAATGCTGCAAATCATGGCATTAAGGGAGACGCTTTTCCCTGAGCCGGTCGTACCGGCAATCAGGAGATGGGGCATCCTGATAAGATCCGCAATTACAGGAGCCCCTAAGATGTCTACGCCCAAGGCAATGGGAAGCTTGGACTCGGATGTGAGAAACGCCTCATTATCGAGGACATCTTTCAAATATACAGATTCCCGTTGATGATTAGGTATCTCAATGCCGATGACTGCCTCCCCCGGTACAGGGGCGATGATTCTTATGCTCGGTGCCCTTAAGGCAAGGGCAAGATCGTCGGAGAGATTGGTGATCTTATTAATCTTCACCCCTGGTGCAGGCTCAAGCTCATACATGGTGATAACGGGACCCGCTTTAACCCCTACTACCTTTCCCTCCACACCGAAATCGGATAACTTCTTTTCGAGAATCCGGGAATTCATGGTAAGGCTATCCCGTTTCATCCTCGTGTCTCTATGTTCCACCTTATCGAGGAGTGTCAGCGGTGGTAGTTTGAAGACAGACCGGAAAAAGTCAAACTGAGATCGTTCCGCTCTTTTCTGTCGGCTTTCTCTTGACAGAGGCGTTTCACCCATTACGGGAAGTGTTTTTAAAGAGATCCTGTCTTCCTCTTGCAGTGTATCCTGTCTCTCTTTAATCTTTTCGATGCCAAAAGCGATAAATTCTTTCCCTCCCCTCCATACCATGGAGGCGACTCTTTTTGTCCCTCTGCCGAGGGATACGAGGGATAGGTTAACTGTCGCCATAAGGGAGATGATTAAAATAAGAATCAATAAAATATAGGCACCGGCAAGGTTGAGGTAGGCATGGGCAACCTGGGCGGAGACAGTTCCCAGGAGTCCCCCTGCATGGAGTCTTATGCCGTACAGATGAATATCCGTCAGCACTAAGACTAAAAGTCCGGAGGTTGAAAGGATAAGAGCAGCGAGACCGGTAATGTTTGCGGCTCCAACCTTAAAATCACTATCCAGAAAGTATTTGAAAGAGATGATCAAGAAGATAATCGGCAGCAAAAAGGCAGCCAGACCCAGCAGTCTAAAGAGGGAAGCAGCAGTGTAGGATCCAACAGAACCTACGAGGTTATGAATCTGCTGATCCCCTGCTACATAGTGGGTCAAAGAAGGATCCAGAGGGTGATAAGAGGCCAGGCAAAGGGACAGAAAGAGAGCCAGAGCAAGGCATATCACCCCTTTGATTTCTCTTGATTTTACGAGGGCTGGTTGTTTTTCTTTCATCACTGATGTATCCGGCTCCGTATAACTATGTTAAGTTATACCCTTTTTCCCCGTCCACGTCAATAAGTAATGATGAAATTTTCACCCTTTAACGCCAAACAATCATATTGTAAGCATTCAGCTATCAGACTTCAGTTTTCAGCGAAAACAGAAAAATACCAGGGGTTACTGATCGCTGACGGCTGAACGCTTGCATCATATTTTCCCGTGTGTGGATGCAGAATAGGCCCAAACTCATGAGTGTCCAAAACACGAAACAAAATATCGTCAAAACATAAGTGAATACGAG
>JASEGZ010000056.1 GCA_030018935.1 Syntrophales bacterium | reverse complement strand
TCAGTCACTTCAAGGGGTTACAACAATGCACCCCTGATTTGCTGTAAAAGAAAAGTTTAGTTCACTTTAGGCACTTCAAAAGGGAATAGTATGTCCCGTACTTCAGCAGACCTATTATTATACAATGCAGAGGTTATAACCCTCGATCAGGGACAACCCACTGCAGAAATGGTTGCCATCGGGGGCAATAGAATCCTTGGCGTTGGGGGTAGGGACTGCCTCGAGTTATACAGGGGGACAGAGACCATGCTTATTGACTGTGAAGGCAGGACGGTTGTCCCCGGTTTTATTGATGCCCATTGCCATCCACTCGCCTTTGCCACTACTCTCCTTTACGTCAATTGTTCACCTTCTGCGGTAAAAGACATCGCCGGTATCCAGGCGGGCATCCGCCGGCGCGCCGAACAGACCCCCGAGGAGAAGTGGGTGAGGGCGGCCCAGTACAATGAATCGTATCTTGACGAGAGGCGGCACCCGTATCGCCGGGAGCTGGATGAAGCTGCCCCTCGCCACCCGGTAATCCTGATCCACTACTCAGGCAGTATATGCGTGTTGAACAGTCTTGCCCTGCGGCTGATCGGTATCACCCGACAGACGCCGGACCCGCAGGGGGGACGCATCGGCCGGGATCAGGAAACGGGGGAACCAAACGGATTGATAGTGGGGAGGAATGAGCTGGTCGAGAAGGGGGTACCCCCTCTTGACGAAGAGGAACTGGAGGAAGGTGTGAAACTTACTTGCCAGGAATACCTCTCCTACGGGATCACATCCCTCCAGGATACAACCTGGTCGAACAGCTTCAGGCACTGGCAGATATTCCAACAGCTTAAAGAGCGTAATATAATGCCTGTGCGGATTTCTATGCTCACAGGTTACGATGGCATAGAGGAATTCAAAAGCAGAGGTTTGTCTACGGGAATGGGTAATGACCATTTACGTTTGGGAGGGATGAAGATTGCCCTCGATGAGAGTACCGGCTGTCCCCATCCGCCGCAGGAGGAACTGAACTATCACGCTCTTAAGGCACATGAAGCCGGTTTTCAACTGGCCTTCCATGTCAATGATGTCTACACGTTACAAACGGCGCTGACCTCTCTGGAGTTTGTTCTGCAAAAGTTTCCCCGGCCGGATCATCGCCACCGTCTGGAGCATTGCGCCATCTGCCCTCCCGGTTTACTGGACAGACTGGGAGAAAGCGGGGCCGTGATCGTTACCCAGCCACCGTTTCTCTACTATTTAGGCGGAAAGTACCTAGAGGCGGTTCCCCCTGCCCAGTTGGGTTGGATTTACCCGCTACGTTCATTTCAGAGGCGGGGTGTAAGGATAGCGGCCAGTTCAGATTCACCGGTGGTGCCCCTTAACCCCATGATGGGCATCTATGCCGCCGTAACCAGGAAAGTGGAAACGGGGCAAACTCTTGCACCATGGGAACAGCTCTTACCGGTGGAGGCACTGAAGATGTACACCCTCGAAGCCGCCTATGCCTCCTTTGATGATCCGGTTAAAGGCACTATCATCCCCGGGAAGCTTGCCGATCTGGTCGTCTTGAGCAACAATCCCCTTCAGGTGGATCGGGAAGGGATAAAGGAGATAAAGGTAATGTTGACCGTCCTTGACGGGAAGGTTGTATGGGAGAGATACTGATTTCTTGTTTGTCTCCCAGCGGTTTTGTTTGTGTTTCTGAATCGGGGGCGGTAGTCAGGATGAAGAAATTTTTCTTCTGGATTCTGACTTCTGACTCCTGAAGTAGTTACTTATGGAAAAATATCCGGGCTACATGATAGGCCATTCAATGTAAGGTTCTTTTATATCCACCATCGCGTTGACAATCAATTCAACCAATCCCGTGTAAGATATACCGCACTTTTCCCAGGCATTGTAATAATTGAATATCTCCCTCAGGGCACCTTTACAGTTCGAACAGGGGGCACAGACCATTTTTTTGATACTGGGGTCTATGACGTCCTGAAAAGCCTCGAGTATCTGTTTGAATTTCATTCTCCCTGAGACACTTGACCGCCAGTTGGGAAAATTCATGGAAGACATGATGGCAAACCCACTTCCGCCGCCGCAACAGTAATTTCTGACACCATGGGGCTCCATCTCCCTGAACTGGGGGCAGATCTTACGGATGATCTTTCTCTGGGGCTCCACCACGCCCATGAGCCTTACCATATTACAGGGATCGTGCAGCGTGACGGGAAATGCGTTTTTCTTCGGATCGAGGTTGAGTTTCCCGCTGCACACAAGGTCTTCCAACAGTGTCATGGAACTTTCTCTCGGGATATTGATTTCCTCGTTGATAATACGATCGGCAATAACGGAGATGGCCTTATGGGCATGGCCGCATTCCCCGATAACGATCTTTTTTACGCCGAGTTTCTTTGCAATCTGGGCATGTCTCACCGCTACCCTGGCAAACTGGACATCATCATACCACAGACCGTAATTGACGGCATCGTACCCCAACAGATCAGTGGATAATGTCCAGTTTAAACCTGCCGCCTCGAAGATGATCGCAAAAGCCATGGGATTTTCCGGCCATGACAGGTACTCACCGGCATTGTGGATGAGCAGTATATCCGCCCCTTCTTTATCTAAGGGGAATTTTATATCCAGTCCCGTCCTTTCTTTGATGTCATCTTCGAGGAATTCCAGGGTATCTTTTAAGGCAACGGGCATCAAACCGGTGCTCGATCCCTTTTTCAGGTGCTGAACGGAACCGAGGGTATGGATTTCCCCGGGGGCTATACCCATTTCCTGGCTGAAGATTTTTCTCAACTCGTGGGTTATCAAACCGTTATCCACACCGATCGGGCAGGTCTGGGCGCATCTCCGGCACAGGGTACATCGGTAGGCGAGTTCGGCCAACTTGGCAACCGTCGTCCAGTTTAGTTCGATATCATTGCCCGTAAATTTTGCCAGGAGTTTCCCGCTTTTTTTCAGATACTTGTTCGCTATCATCCGCAGGACTTCAGACCTGTAAGTGGGACGGTATATATCTTTCTTACCGCTTGAAATATATATGGGACAGGCGTCGTTGCATGTCTGACATTTAGCGCAATACTCCAGGGAGAGGGTAAGAGGCTGTAAAAACGTCCAGTTATTTTCCTTTGTGAGCAACTTTTCCAGGCCTGACAGGAATTTCCTGACAAGTTCATCCTCTTCCCCTTTTGTCGCCGGTCTGGGTATGCCAACGGCAAGGACACCATCAAGGGAGGTCTCGTATTTTTTTTTCTGGTCTTCTTTGAGTCTTTTAAAAGCCGGCTCATCTTCCCCCTTATCGTAGGGATAGGGTAATTTCATAAAATCTGCCGGATTGAGTTCAACCATCTGTTCCGATGGTCTGCTGATATCTTTAGGATTTATCTTTTCTGCCTTCATTATTTACTCAACCTCCTCTGTAGCGGTCTCAGCCCACGTTTTGCCGGGCTTGATATGGGGCGCTGACCAGTTTTGTCTGTAGTTTAAGACTTGTTTCACTTTTGCTTCCATGGCGCTTCCCCGCAAGTTTCTCTCATCATCCCAGCGTACCTTATCCCACATGAAATACTTGGCAAAGAAGTGCGTCATGTGGGTGAATGGCAGATACATGAGGAAAAGGGACAGAAGAATTATGTGCGCCAACACCAGAGAACTCTCAATGGTTACGGGACTAAAGGTAATCACGCCCTTTATGTAATCACGGAAGATGATAAATGAAGGGTCGGAAGAAGACCACGCGATCAAACCGGTCAAAAAAATCGAGAGGATAAACACCAGGTTAAAATAATCCTTGGGTGCGGCAAAGGATCGCAGATCGCTGTCGAAGATTCTAAACATAAGTAAACCGATACACCCCGCGACGCCCAGCACAAAACCGACGGCGCCGAAAATGACGGCAAAGGACTGGAGAAAGGTTGCGGGGGCGCTTTCCGGAGATAAGCCGGCGATATTAAGTATCGCACCGATTAAGAGCAGCACCAGCCAGCCAATTACGAGGTATATCCCGAAGTGGAAAGGAAATGATGCCCACCAGAGCTTTCTGTTATCGTGGTAAAGCCCTCTCACAAAAAGAATCTCCGGGACCATAAACTTAATCTGCCCGATAAATGACTTCTCCTTGGGCTTTTCCCACCAATTCACTTCTTCAAAGTAGGACCCCCCGTATTCACGTCCCTTTTCATGGGGAATGGGATAAAGTTCCCACCTTACGTGCAGCGGCATTCTCAAGTACTTTACAACTCTCGTCAGAATGCCCACGGCAAAAACTACGAGGGCCAGATAGGACAGCAACTGTAACAGCATTTTCACACCTCCTGTTGATATTAAGTCGTAAGTCGTAAGTCATAAGTCAAAAGACATATGACTGATGTTTTATGTCGTAAGTTGTAATGTATAGTTTTATTTTTAGGACAGCCGGTCTGCCCTTCTTGTTAAAAGTCCTTTGGCTTCTTTTCCTCCTGATAGTCTTGATGGAAGATCACTGAGGCAGATACTTTTCCCCCTGGCAAGAATGTAGGCATGCTCGTAACAGGGACGTCCCAGGGCCTCTTCTTTGGTGAAATCTGTAATTCTTTCCGATGCCCGGTTGAACCAGATAAAAACAATACTCAAACTGCTTTGTCATTCCCTATCTTTCCTTTTTTACATCGAGGGTGGGGGATATTATCGCTCTTTTCCCATTACTTACAGTGATAGAAGCCACAGGGAACGCATCTTTATAACACTTTCCCCAGAGAAAATCCAACAGAGAAAAGAAGAAATTAACCCTTGAAAAGACTTTTAAAAAATAGTAATTAGCACCCCTATCTGAAATAATAAAAAAGAACACCTGCCCTCTCTTACATCATGGGGATTGAAAGCGAACTGGAGAAGATTGGTACCGGCTCAAATCTGATGAGAGAGGTCTGATCGAGGGCAATAAATACACATTGAGGAGGAAACATGAGTGAGTTTTTGCGTATCTTAGAGTATGAGGTACAGATTGTAGCCCTGGCGTTCATGGGGACGGTTTACATCCTCCGCTTGATCTGGATGTTCAGATTCAAGGCTGGCAAAGAGATTACTGATCCTGTGGGCAATCCCCGCGTGGGAATAGCTTATTCGATGATGAATGTCGCCATGCCCTGGGCAATGGAAAGCGCACGGAAGAACTGGAACTTTTACGCCCAGTTTGTGATCTTCCATGTTGGAGTTGTGGCGGCAATCAGTGCGACATTTATTATTCCTTTCTGGCCGGGGGTATTTGAGATAAAAGCTCTAGTGCGCATTTTTCAGCTTGCGCTGGGGGCCGCCTTTGCAGTGGGGATAATAAGGCTGATCCGGCGTATTACCAGTCCGACGATGCGTCTTATCAGCACCCCGGACGACTACTTTTCGCTGGTATTGATGAGCTCGTTCTTCGCCTCGGGGGTTTTCGCCGTACCTAACGAGTATGAGGTAAGCGAGTGGCCTTTGATAATCTTTTTTATCATGACCACCTTTTTTTTGCTCTACGTTCCCTTTTCCAAGATTTCCCATTACCTCTATTATCCTTTCACGCGATATTTCCTGGGTAAGACCATGGGGCATCGTGGCGTATTTCCACGTAAGAGAGGCGGGGAAAGACCTGCTGGATTAGAAGGGTAAAGCAAATATCACAAGTAATGAAAGGAGAGCACCGTTGAACGAGAAAAGCATTAATATCTCCGATGTAATTAATTTGCCTCTGGATACAAAGGAGCAAAAGAAAGCAGTTGATAGTAAGACGCCTTGCGTTGTTGATGGACGTCTCAAGGTCTATAATCCGGACGAGGATAATGTAAAAAGATTGCTGGAGTTGCTGAAAAATAAGCTAAGCCGTCAGGTGGTAGGCTCAATGGTGGGTTGTGTCCATTGCGGTATGTGTTCCGATGCTTGCCATTATGCCCTGGTCCGGCCTTACGACCCGACCATGACCCCGGCTTACAAGGCCGATCAGATCAGGCACATCTTTAAGAGACATTTTGATTGGACCGGCCGTCTCGTCCCCTGGTGGGTGCACGCAGGAACCCCAAAGGATGATGAAGACTTAAAACGTCTCAAGAATATCGTCTTTGGAACCTGCACTGGTTGCCGGCGCTGCACCCTTAACTGCCCGATGGGTGTGGACACGGCGATTCTCGTTCGACTGACTAGGGGGCTTCTCACGGAACTGGGGATTGTGCCTGAGGGAGTCTTCGTAGTGAGTAAGGACTCATGGGAGACGGGTAACCAGATGGGGGTTACGCAGGAGGACTACCTCGAAACTATACAATGGATGGAGGAGGAGACCCAGGCCGAATTGGATGACCCCCATTTCAAGATCCCGATGGATAAGGAAGATTGCGATTTTATGTACACCATCAACCCTCGTGAGGTAAAGTACGACCCGCGCTCGATTGGCAATGCAGGCAAAATATTCTACTGTGCCGGAGAAAGCTGGACGATGCCAAGCTGGGGCTGGGATCAGACCAACTTCGGGCTCTTCTCAGGTGATGACAAGCTGGGTGGCTATATAGCCAAGAACCTCTACGAAGCGGCGAAACGCTTACGAGCCAAACGAATCGTTATCTCCGAGTGCGGTCATGGTTATCGGTCTACCCGGTGGGAAGGCTACAACTGGGCCAAATACAAACAGGATCTCCCCAGTGAGTCCGTTGTGGTCACCCTGATTCGTTACATAAATCAGGGACGAATAAAGGTAGACCCCTCCCGGAATCCTCTGCCGGTTACCTATCATGACTCCTGTAATATAGCCCGTTCCGGTGATCTTACGGAGGAGCCCCGCTGGATATTAAAGCGGGTCTGTGCCGATTTCCGCGAGATGTACCCCAACCGGTCGGACAACTTTTGCTGCACGGGTGGTGGTGGGGCCCTGTCCATGGTGGAGTACAAACCTCTCCGGATGGAGGTGGCAAGGATTAAGGCAGAGCAACTGACGGCTACGGGGGCCAAGATCGTCTGTACCAGTTGCCACAACTGCGTTGACGGCCTTACCGACGTGATTAAACACTATAAGCTTGACATAAAGGTTGCCCAGATTTTAGATTTGGTTGCGGATGCCTTGATTATTCCGAAAAAGAACGAGAAGAAATGAAATAACTTAGAAAGGTATAACACATGAAAGCAATTGGACTTTGTTCACACTATTCCCGTCAGGGTGACTGGGCATTTGATTACGCCTTTAGATTGGCCGGCAAGAAGGATATTCAGCTCAATATCTTCCACTGGTTGGAATCACCTTTCCGTTTCCGCCGGGAGATAGTTTACTTAGACGAGAAGAAGGAAAAACTGGTGCGGGTCACCGATGAATTTCAGGTCAAAAAGGAATATGAGCTACGTGAGTACTACGACTCCAGACTGGGAGACTTTGTCAAGGTGGGCTTCCGGCTATGTGAGGGGAATGAGGGGGCGGAACTTGCCCGTTGTCTGCATCGAAAAGAGTACGATCTCTTGGTATTAGGGTACGTTGAACGGGGTGCGGACTTTGGTGGCCAGCAGATCGAGCGATTCGCCGCTAACTTCAGGGTACCGGTGGTCATGGTGGGTCCCGACAAGCCCAATTCCTTCCACCTCAATAAGCGGGCGGTGGACATTGTTGATCAACTGGATATGAAGGAAGGAGAATGGTGTCTTATTGAGGCTTGAAAGAACCTGTCGTAAGTCGTAAGTCATAACTATGAAACCTTTGAAAAATTCTCACTATGAAAAAGGCGATAGCCCGGCTGATATGCGACCTGAAGGACAATGACTGTCATATACGTTTTGCCGCCGCCCGTACTCTCGGTGATATTGGCGCTGAGAACCCCATCATTGGCGATGCCTTAATCGAGGCCCTGAAGGACGCAATCTGGTTTGTTCGCCTGGCCGCACTGCAGACCATAAGGGAGATCAGGTCAGAGGCGCCCGTAATTATTGAGAAGATTACTCCCATGCTCAAGGATGAGCATGAAGACGTAAGAGAGTATGCAGCTTTTACCTTTGGTGACCTTGGGCCGAAGGCGGCGCCAGCAGTACCATCCCTCATTGGGGCACTTTCCGATACAGTCTGGTACGTAAGGGAAACGGTGGCCTGGGCACTGGGAGAGATCGGTCCCCTGGCCAGGGACGCCTGTGGTTGGCTTATCACCTGTTTGGCAGACGACGAGATAGAGGTACGTATCATGGCCGTGAGGGCTCTGGAGATGATAAGCCGGTCAGGTGACAGAGATGTGCTGGCAGCCCTGAAAGAAGCGGCCGGGGATGAAGGCCAGCCCCCGGAGGTAAGGGAGAAGGCACGGGAGGCACTGGCAAGGATCGGGAAATCAGGTAGGAATTGTCCACTGTAAACCACTCAAGGGGAAAAAGGAGGGAAAGATGGCCAGGAAAATCTTGATCATAGATGATGAGGAAGATGTAAGGACATATTTGAATTCCCTGCTCACCAATAACGGTTACGAGACGGAGGTGGCGACAGATGGAGAGGAAGGGTTCAGTAAAGTCAGTGAATTCCACCCTGACGTAGTCATTCTGGACATTATCATGCCAAACCAGAGTGGTGTCGGATTCTATCGTAAACTGAAAAAGAGCGAAGAGCATAAGAATGTTCCGGTGATTGTTCTTACGGGGGTTACCGCATATAAGGATTTTTTCGCCCGGGATCGCGGTGGACTGCCTAAGCCAGAGGAATTTGTTGAGAAACCATTCTCCACCGAAGAATTACTGGCTAAGATTGTAGCTTGCCTGAAATAGAACTCCAGCCAATTGGGTCAGGTGGGAACATGAATCGGATCAGCATCGAGGGATGGGAACCGACCCGACACGATTATCACCAGCTCTTTCGGAAAGTTCCCTGTTACATTTCTATACAAAATCCTGAATTGCGTATCATTCAGACCAACGACCTGTTTCGCCAGGATTTTGGCAAGCGGATAGGGGAGCTATGTTACGAGGTTTATAAGAGAAAAGCGGCCCCCTGCCCCGAATGCCCGGTAGCTAAGACATTCAGAGACGGTCAGATCCATGTGAGCGAAGAACAGGTGATTACCCGCGATGGTAGCGAGGCCTTTGTCATCGTCTATACCAGTCCTCTGCGGAATGAGGGGGGAGATATCGTGGCGGTGATGGAAATGTCCACCAACATCACCTCTGTCAAACGTCTGCAAACCGAGCTGACCATGATGGGACATACGGTGGCCACCATGGCACACGGCATCAAAAACATCCTTACCGGTCTCGATGGTGGAATCTACGTGGTAAATTCAGGGCTGAATAAAAAAGACCAAAAGGAGACCTTAAAAGGGTGGGATATCGTGCAGCGCAATGTAGCCCGGATTGCCGGCCTGGTAAAGGATATACTTTACTGTGCCAAAAAGCGTGAACATGAGCTTGGCCTCATCAATCCGAATCAGGTGGTTCAGGAGGTCTTCGACCTTTTTCGCGAAACGGCAGGGCGGGAAAAAATCGGGATGACGACAGATACTGACCCACAGCTTGGTCCGATATTGCTTAACGCTGAGGACCTGCACACCATTCTGAGTAACCTGGTCCACAATGCCCTGGATGCCTGCAAGTTCGATGCAAACCGGAAAGACCATCGGGTAATAGTAAAGACCTGCCTGGAGGGACCGATAGCGATTTTCGAGGTTTCTGATAACGGCCCGGGCCTGCCCCAGGGATGGGAAAATTATGTGTTTACCGAGGTCTTATCCACGAAGGAGCGCTATGGTACCGGTCTGGGACTGTTGGTCACCAAGAAAATCGTAGATGAACTCGGCGGGCAGATAACCGTTTCCTCTCATCCCGATGAAGGCACCACATTCCGTGTCTCCTTCCCTATGAAGCCGATTGTCCACTGTAGTCCCGCATCAAGCAAGCAAATGCTCACTCGATGAAGGTAAAAAACCCGTATGTACCCCCTCATTTTTTTTGATACCATATCCATCGGTGTACCACATGAGAGGGTATACAGACGTCTAGGATACCGGAAAGGCGTTACCATGATACTGTCCTGGCAGAAGGAGGAAGTAGAGCGATATATAGCAGATGCCCAGTCCCTGATTCACCTACAGGGTGCAGCGATACGGATGCCCGTCCAGGAAAGAGATACCGCCAGAGTTATCCTTTCCAACGATGTGGTATTTGAAAGTCGCCAACTGACTGCATTTCTTGAGCATTGCCGGGAGGTTGTCTTGATGGGCGCCACGGCGGGCAACGATATTATGAAGGCGATGGAGGGGGATACTACAAGTCACCATTTAACCCGGCGTGTCGTCTTTGATGCTACAGCCAGTGAAGCGGTTGATGCCTCCCTGGACTGGATCATGGATTATTTCAATCGGGAGCTGCGCAGAGAAAATAAGATGCTCACGCAAAAGCGTTACTCTGCCGGTTATGGCGATTTTTCGCTGGAAAATCAGAAAACGATACACCGCCTTTTGGAGCTTGACCGGATCGGCGTTAAGATCACGGCAAGTTGTATCCTTGTACCGGAAAAGTCTGTCACGGCCATTGCAGGCGTGAGACGGCTTTTTTAATGGAAGGCATGTCAGGAGCTGTTCCCTGGCGGTTTACGTGGACCTTTGCGTGAACGAGGGGGAGGGGTCATCAAATTTCTTTTGCAAGGATTATCGCTTCTGCTAT
The DNA here is from genome assembly GCA_030018935.1 of Syntrophales bacterium. Taxonomy (NCBI): domain Bacteria; kingdom Pseudomonadati; phylum Thermodesulfobacteriota; class Syntrophia; order Syntrophales; species Syntrophales bacterium. The sequence continues at coordinate 678 of JASEGZ010000056.1, read as the reverse complement.
CTCCCTCATAGACTTACGGAGGTTCATACTTTGTTTTTGTATCCTGTGAAATGCCTCCTCCCCTGAAAGTCCCCGATCTCGCATCAGTATATCCTTGGCCCGCTCCACCAACTTACGAGTCTCCAGTTCCTCTTGAATAACCTTGGTCTTGACCATTAATTCCGTGTTCTCAATGGCTATAGCTGCCTGATTGGCCACTGTGATTAGGACATTCACATCGGTCTCAGAAAAATTATAGGGAGCGGATGTATAACAGTTTATTACCCCTATCACTCTATCTTTTACCCTCATCGGGACGGAGAGCATCGAAACCAACCCCTCTTTTACGGCCAGTTCCTTCTCCTTATACCTCGGCTCTTTTTGTACATCCAGAATGACAACCGGTTTATTCTCTTTAGCGACATACCCTACCACCCCTTCTCCTAATTTCAGAGTACGTTCCTTTAAATACTCCTTGCTCATACTCTGCGTTACCCTGATCTTCAATGTCTTCTCCTTTTCATCAAGCAGCCACAGAGAACATATCTTTGAATTCATAACCTCTGCCGTAACTATCACGATCAAGCGCAGTATATCTTCCAGGTAAAGATCAGAGGCGATGGCCTCACTGATTTTTGAAAGGGCCTCTATCTGTTTGGTATAAGGTATTTTATTAGACCCTGTTGACATACCATGTTA
>JASEGZ010000055.1 GCA_030018935.1 Syntrophales bacterium | reverse complement strand
GACTTATGACTTACGACTTACGACTTACGACTTACGATGAGGTACTTAGGATTTTCAGGCGTATCTTTCCGATAACACTTATCAGATCAATTTGCTGCTCCGTAGTTCCACGGACAAAGCGGATGTGTGTGACGTCGGCAGGCATCTGCCCCATGACGGCATCCGCGGTAACCCATCTTCCGAGGAAAAGGGCGTTCCATGCATGGTAGTAAAATCTCCCCCTCTGATAGACGAGGCCGGCCTCGACCTGCGCCGGGATGCCGGCGGCCCGGGCCAGGGCGGCTAAAAGTACGGCATGTTCATTGCAGTCACCGACTAAGTTATTCAGCGTTTCCAGGGCATTCGGAACGGATAACACGGGTCGTTTCTCCAGATTTTTGTGCACCCAGGCCACGAGTTTTCTTGCCTTCACCGTGACCGGATCATGGGGAGAAACTATCTTTCCTGCCATGGCCTGGATCTGCGGATGGTCAGACTGGATAAAGGGGGTCGCCTCCAGAAATGCCTCGTTGCCGCCTATAACCTCAGACCGAAAGGGAAGTGTTGCCATTGATTCTCTGTGAATCGTCAATATGTTGTCTTTAAGCCTCTGCCTGCCTCCATTTAAAAAGAGGCTGCTATCTCCGCAATTGATCAGTTTCACCTCCAGTTCCGTCAGTTTCTCCGGAGCGGCAATGGTCTTATCTGCGGCAATGGAGGCAATTTCCGTAAGGTCAGCACTTGATGAGAGGGCAAGATCTTCCAGAGCCTGCTTTTTCGTAACCGCCTCCAGTGTAATCCCTAAGATACCGTCTTCCCTCAAGATACTCCCGTCTTCCCCGATCCAGGCAAACTGTTGGACACCCATAAAATCCACAGCCCATTTTTGGGCCTTCTGTCTCCGGTCCATGATCGTTACCATGTCGTCACCTAACAGAGAAACCTTGACCGGCCGTTGTCCCATGGTCGCCGGGTCGAAGACATGAAAAGTACGCTGCTGCCCCGCCTTTAGCCCCGCACTCCAGACAGATTCAAGGATGCCGTTTGTCAGGTACGGCGTTTCGGGAAGGGGAATCTCGGTCTTTTTCAGGGAACCGGGTGTACCGGAGTAGAGGGTAAGGCGTCTTTCTTTTACCACACCATGGGCTGTAAAAGAAAAAAGGCTCGAATTCAGATGAAAGTTAAAGGAGGAAAGGGACATATCAGGATGCAGATCTCCCTCTGTCTTAAACCTGATGCCCTGAACAATACCCATCGTATTGATCCGCATGAAAACGGATTCCACAAAACGATACCCTCTCTCGGTCCTAAAAAAACGCCTGTGGGCATACCCGATCTTTTGTCCCTTCTGGGAGATAGACATCCAGACATCTCTATCCCGACATTCCTGAACGTAAGATGGAGTATCGTGTTCCTGCCTTGCGGAGACACGCTCCCCGAAAAGATCGAGGCGAAAGGCAAGGAGAAGGGCAAACAGCGTTACAAATGCCCCTCCCGCGATCCAGTGCCATTTAATCCTGAAGACACTCATATTTATCCGTCTTATGTCCTACGTCTTATGTCTGACTTACGACTTACGACTTATGACTTATGACTTATGACAGAACAAACAGGGCATCGGCAACAACCGGTTTTGCACCATGGATGATCACCGGGTTGAGGTCAATTTCTGCTATCTCCGGATGAAGTATAGAGATGATGCCGATATTTTGCAATAGTTTCACCAGCGACGTGCAATCCACCGGGGGCATTCCTCTGAACCGGCCCAGGATCTTTTTCGCCCTCATAGCAAAGATCATCTCTTCAGCTTCCACGGCATGGAGGGGCGCCAGACGGAAAGAGGTATCGTTGATCGCTTCCGTAAATACCCCGCCAAGACCAAAAAGCACACAGGGACCGAACCTGGGAAATCTGGTCATTCCCACGACAAACTCACGGTCTCCTGAAACCATCTGCTGGACAAGAATAGGGATATTCCCCTCAGCCAATTTTCGGATGGCCTGGAAGGAATCCCGCACCTCAGCCTCAGTCCTGACATTCAGCACGATGAGGCCCTTTTCCGTCTTATGCATGATCTCCCATGAACATGCTTTAATTACTACGGGAAAACCGAGCGCGCTCGACGCATGAACGGCATCCTCCTCTTTAAACACCAGTGTCTCCAGGGTAACCGGAATCCCGTATGCAGAAAGGATTTTTTTTGCTTCATGTTCATCCAGCGCCTTCTGGCCTTTCTCCAGGGCCGTCATAATGATCCGCCTGGCACCCATGTCCGGTTCGGGAATGACAGGCGGGACAGAGGTTTTTCTGTCTCTTATCTCTCTGTATGAGAGGAGTGAAACCATCGCCCTGGCCGCCTTCTCCGGTGAATCAAAAACCGGGATACCGTTGTCCTCGTAGGCTGCCGTATATTTATCGTCGCGGTCAAAGAACGAGGAAATCAGGAGAGGAATGTTATATTTCGAGGGCAATGATACCATTCTTTTTATCCCGGAACGGTCTGAAGGCCGTCCAAGAAGAATACCGGAATCCTGGTTGCCGCTCTGGACTCCTCTCTTGGCGCCAAAGTTCACCACCCCGTGGATAATCATCCCGTCTACCTCGTTGCTTTTCATGATTATCTCGGGTACCGTGGCGGCGAGAAGTTCCATATCCAGGTAAAAGGTCAGATCAACAGGATTGGCAGTTGACGCATGGGGCGGCATGTGGGGTCGGAGCCGGTTTTGAAGGTCTTCCGAGAAACGGGGGACCTCCATCCCCCCCAGATCAAGTGTGTGGGAGATTGCTGTTCCTGGACCTCCGGAGTTGGTCACGATGCCGATTCTCTTCCCCCGAAGAGGGGGTTGCGTGGCAAGTGCCCATCCATGGGTAAAGAGGTCTTCAATGGAAGTGCAACGGATGATCCCGGCCTGTTTCAGGATACCATCACACAGAATATCCGGGCCGGCCAGGGCACCGGTATGGCTCATCCCTGCCCGGGCGCCGGCGGTCGAACCACCGACATATTGAGCTAAAACGGGCTTGTGGGGTGTTATCTTCCGGGCGACTTCGATGAGTTTGCGCCCATCACAGATGCCTTCAATATATAAAATGACGGCCCTCGTATCTTTATCGGCGCCAAGGTATTCCAAGGCATCAATGATATTGATATTGGTCTCATTTCCGATGCTGATCGCCTTGCTGAACCGGATACCTCTTTTTTTTAGATAGGTGAGTGTCTGGGCCACATAAGTGCCGCTATGGGAGGCGAACCCCAGTATACCGGGTTTTACCCTAAGGGGGGAAACTGTTAAATTTAGAGAAATCTGGGAGTTTAATATACCCATACAGTTGGGACCGAGAAAACGTATACCGTATCTCTCGGCAACTTCGTTGAGCCGATCCTCGTGGGCCTTGCCCTCCGTGCCCGTTTCTCTGAAACCGGCGCTCATGATAATGGCCCTTCTGGTACCGATCTTACCAAAATCTTCCAGCAGGGGGATGACCCGAGCCGGTGGTACCACAAGCGTGGCCAGATCAGGGGCTTCGGGAAGGTCATGGACAGATGGGTATGCCCGGTGGCCAAGAACAGTTTTCTCCGCAGGATGAATGGGATAAAATTTGCCTTCGTATCCACCTTTCACGATGCTGGTGGCCTGCATCGTTCCCATTTTCATCGGGTTATTTCCCGCGCCGACGGTGGCAATCGTCTTTGGATTCATCAAGAAATCAAGGGGATTTTCCGACATCTTACCTCCCTTAGCCGGTCTGTCTGGTCTGTTGTGATCTCTCTGCAACGGTTCAGACAGGAAAACTATAGGAAATGGATATCACTTATGTCAAGTATAATCGAGAGTCGTAAGTCGTAAGTCAGTTTCTCTTCTCCAGACTCCCGATTCTCGATTTCAGAATAAAGTCATCTGTAGTATCTGGACGAATTTAGACTTTACAAAAACCGGTTTTAGCGATTTAATGGAGCTTTCTAAAAAGCTGAAAGACAGCAGGAGGGAACACTTATGTCAAAGGGGCAAATTCCGGATCAGGTTTACGACATCTTGATCGTGGGTGGGGGACCGGCGGGACTTACAGCAGGTCTCTATGCTGCGAGGGCTTCTTTAAAAGCGCTGTTGATCGAAGGCGCCACTTCCGTAAGCCAGATTACCGTCACAGATATGATCGAAAATTATCCGGGCATCCCTGAGGGAATCAGTGGTTTTGAACTCATCGAGCGGTTTAAAAAACAGGCCGTCCAGTTCGGGCTGGAGATTACGGGAGGAGATGTCCATTCTATTGCCAGGAAACGATTAGGTGACACGGATGGATGGGAAGTTATTGCAGGCAACAGCGCCTATGATGCACTTGCCGTGATCGTGGCGACGGGGACAAACTGGCGGAAGTTGGGGGTTCCCGGAGAAGAGACCCTTGTCGGAAAAGGTGTCTCGTACTGTGCAACCTGTGACGGTCCCCTCTATAGAAACAAAGATGTCGTGGTCATCGGCGGAGGGGATGCGGCTGTTCAGGAGGCCATCTTTCTCGCCAATTTCGCCAGGAAGGTCACCATCGTCCACCGCCGCGATCGCCTCCGCGCCACAGGCATACTCCAGAGGCGTGCCCTTGCCAACGCCAAAATTGAGTTCGCCTGGAATTCTGTGGTCGAGGAGATCTCAGGAAAAGAGTTCGTCACCGGGGTAAAGATCAGAGATGTGAAGTCGTCCGGAACATTGAGGGATATACCCGCCGACGGGGTGTTTATTTTTATCGGCCTAACCCCCAATACCGGTGTGGTCCGTGGTATTGTGGATCTTGATAAAAATGGCTATATTGTGGTGGACAGTCATATGAAGACCTCGGCAGAGGGCATATTTGCCTGTGGCGACTGCATCGTCAAACTCCTGCGACAGGTAATCACCGCCTCCGGTGATGGCGCCACAGCCGCCTTTTCCACCCAGCTCTACGTCGAGGCAGTGAAAGGGAAATCCTATTAGCCGGGGGACTAACGTGGAAGATTGGATCAATCTCTGGCAACATATACCAGAGCATATCAACCCGAATATTTTTACGAGCGGTTCCCTTCAGATACGCTATTACAGTCTGATGTATATTGTCGCCTTCCTCCTGACATATCTGCTGGTCTCATACCGGATAAAACACGAAGACTATGATTATACAACGGAAACGATACAGGACTTTTTTGTATGGGCCATAACGGGACTGCTCATTGGTGCCAGAGTTGGATATGTGTTGTTCTACAATTTTGCATATTACCTGAGACATCCCCTGGAGATTATTCTCCCCTTCGATTTTACCAGCGGTTTCCGGTTTGTGGGGCTTGCCGGTATGTCTTATCACGGCGGCGCCATCGGTGTCCTTATCGTATCCATCATCTTCTGCCGTAGGCATCGAATAAACACGTGGCGTTTTACCGACCTTTTCTGTTCTGCAATTCCCCTGGGGTATACTTTTGGCAGGATCGGCAATTTTATCAACGGTGAGCTCTTCGGCAGGGCCACCGATGTGCCCTGGGGGATGTACTTCCCCCTGGATACGACGCACCAACTCCGCCACCCATCCCAGCTTTATGAGGCCTTTTTTGAGGGGATCGTGCTCTTCATCATCCTCTGGAGTATGAGGAAGAAAAAACCTTTCGATGGTTCCCTGTCTGCTCTTTATATCATCGGTTACGGATTATCCCGCTTTTTTATCGAATTCTTCCGGGAACCGGACATGCAACTGGGACTCCTCTGGGGGGGGATGAGCATGGGACAGATACTCTGTGCCCTCATGGTCCTGGCGGGGGTTGGTATCTTTTTTTATCGAAGCGAAGTGTAGGGGAATAGCGATCGCCCTGCCGCGAGGCCCATCTTGAATGCAGGGAGTCTCGCATGTGCCCCGCTTGACAAGTTCAATTTCGTGACTATTATGAGGAAGAGAAAACACCGGGGGGATTATTATTCCCGATACAGCCAAGGAAAAACCGCAGGAGGGAAAGATCATCGCCCTGGGACCTGGCCGGATGGATAAGGATGGCAAACGAATCCCCCGGAGGTCAAGGAAGGGGACCGGGTGTTATTCGGACGCTATGCCGGCACGGAAATTAAAATTGACGGTGTAGAACACATGATGATGAGAGAAGATGACATTCTCTGTGTTTACGAATCGTAGCAGGAGGTGACAAAAATGGCAGCGAAGGAAATCAAATATGACGCGGTAGCCCGCGAGAAGATCATGCGGGGTGTTGAGACCCTGGCCAGTGCCGTCAAGGTCACGCTGGGGCCGAGGGGAAGAAATGTTGTCCTGGAGAAATCGTGGGGGGCACCGACAATTACCAAAGACGGGGTAACCGTGGCCAAGGAAATTGAGCTGGAAGACAAATTTGAGAACATGGGCGCCCAGATGGCAAAAGAGGTGGCCTCAAAGACCTCGGATATGGCGGGCGATGGAACCACAACGGCAACCATACTGGCCCAGGCCATATACACTGAAGGGGGCAAGCTCGTGGCGGCAGGGATAAACCCCATGGCCTTGAAAAAAGGCATTGATAAGGGTGTTGCCATTGTCGTGGACGAGTTGAAGAAGATGTCCAAGACGATTAAGGATAAAAAAGAGATTTCCCAGGTGGGTACCGTTTCGGCCAACAATGACCGTACCATCGGTGAGATCATCTCAGAAGCGATGGAAAAGGTAGGCAAGGAGGGGGTTATTACTGTAGAAGAAGCCAAGACCATGGAGACAACCCTCGAGATCGTGGAGGGGATGCAGTTTGATCGCGGTTATATCTCTCCTTATTTTGTCACCGATGCGGAGAAGATGGAGGTTCACCTGGAAGATGCCTACATCCTCCTCCATGAGAAAAAGATCAGTACGATGAAGGATATGGTCCCCATCCTGGAACAGATTGCCAAGATGGGAAGACCGCTTTTGATCATTGCTGAAGATGTTGAGGGTGAAGCATTAGCTACGCTGGTGGTTAACAAGATTCGTGGTACCCTGAAGGGTGCGGCAGTAAAGGCGCCGGGGTTTGGTGACAGAAGAAAGGCCATGCTCGATGATATCGCCATCTTAACCGGTGGGAAGGTCATCTCGGAGGATGTGGGCATTAAACTGGAAAATGTTACCATAAAAGATCTCGGTACCTGTAAGCGTGTAACTATTGACAAAGATAATACCACCCTTGTGGAGGGTGGCGGCAATAGGGCCGATCTCGAGGGTCGTGTCAAGCAGATCAGGGCGCAAATCGAGGAAACCACATCTGACTACGACCGCGAAAAATTACAGGAACGCCTGGCCAAACTGGTTGGTGGGGTTGCCGTGATCAAAGTGGGGGCAGCGACAGAGGTTGAGTTGAAAGAGAAAAAGGCGCGTGTGGAGGATGCGTTGAACGCCACACGGGCGGCCGTTGAAGAAGGAATCGTTCCCGGTGGCGGCGTCGCCTTGCTGCGGAGCCTGGGTGCATTGGAGAAAACGAAGCTTCCCGGTGAGGAACAGCACGGATTGGACATCGTCAGAAGGGCAATTGAAGAACCGTTAAGACAGATTGCTGCCAACGCGGGTTATGAGGGGGCCATCGTCACCGAAAAGGTAAAGGAGAACAAGGGAAATTACGGATTCGACGCCGAGAGAGGCGAGTATGTGGACATGATCGAAGCGGGTATCATTGATCCGACAAAAGTAGTCCGCTTCGCCCTTCAGAACGCCGCCTCATTATCCTCACTCCTTCTAACCACTAAGGCGATGGTTGCAGAAAAACCCAAGAAAAAAGCGACTCCGCCAATGCCGCCCGGCGGGATGCCGCCCGAGGATTACGATTACTAAAGTCGTAAGTCATAAGTCATAAGTCATAAGTCATAAGTCATAAGACTGACGACTGATGTGTATCCGGGGGCTTTGAGGTAGCTATGCGGGACTATTACGAGATACTGAATGTCCACAGAGGAAACTCTTTGGAGGAGATTAAAAAGGCATACAGGCAATTGGCCTTGAAGTATCATCCTGATCGAAATCCAGGTAACAGGGAAGCCGAGGAGCAGTTTAAAGAGGCCGCTGAAGCATACGAGGTATTGAGTAATCCTGAAAAGAGACAGATATACGATCGCTTTGGCCATGAAGGTCTCAGAAGCACGGGCTACCAGGGGTTCACCCGGCAGTCCGATATCTTCCGTTCCTTCAGCGATATTTTTGAGGACTTCTTTGGCGGTGGAGCCCGCGCACGCAGGCAGGCGGAACGAGGGGCCGATCTACAATGCGATTTAAATATCACTTTCCTGGAGGCAGCCTTGGGCAGCGACAGGGAAATTGAAGCGCCACGGCTTGAAAGATGCGACCACTGCGACGGTACTTTCATATAACTGCATTTGATATCAGGAGTCTCAGATTTTGTCGGAAGTTGGGAAGATTATATTTCGTACTCATGCGATTCACCGGATGTTTCAACGTCGAGTAGATGAAAAGGATATTCGTTCTATTCTGGCAACAGGAGAAACTATAGAAGGATACCCGGACGATACACCATATCCAAGCCGTCTAATCCTGGGATGGGTTGAAAAACGTCCGGTGCATGTCGTAGCGGTGGATAACGTGGCTGATAACGAAACAATTGTGATTACTGTTTACGAACCTGAACAAGACAAATGGAGCCCCGATTTTAAAAGGAGAATGCCATGAAATGTGTTATTTGCAAACACGCTGAAACCAAACCGGGCACAACAACCGTCACGCTGGAAAGGGATGGCTTTACCTGTGTTGTTAAAAAAGTCCCTGCGCAAGTATGTCCGAACTGTGGCGAAGATTACGTTGATGAACAGGTGGCAGGAGAGCTGCTTATATCTGCCGAACAGATGGCAAAAGCTGGTGCACAGGTGGACGTCCGCCAATATGTTGCCGCATAAATTCAAACCGAATAAAAAAAGCAAAGGGCGTGACAGACATCCGTTAGGTGGCTGGCACGTCCCCTTACGTACCAATTTCTTCCTCAAAATTTCAACATTCGGGACATCAGCCGGATATTAGTGGCTGTCCCCAATTATCTATTCGATCTTTGATTTTGGCGTGAAATTATAGGAAAATCCATCATGTGTCAAGAAACAGATGATCAGAGCTAGATAATTGTAACAAGGTGGGATCAGGTCTAAAGGAAAACACTAAAAATCCAGCGGGCTTTGGGCGTTCTTTATCGTGACGCTCTTTACTGTGTGGGTATAAATCATCGTCGTCCGGACATCGCTATGCCCCAGCAGTTCCTGAATCGTCCGGATATCATAATTCCCCTGGAGGAGATGACTGGCAAAACTATGGCGAAAAGTATGAGCCGTCGCGCGTTTGGTTATCCTTGCCTTGCCTACTGCTTGTTTGATTGCCTGTTGAACATGCGTTTCATGCAGATGAAAGCGACGGTATTCTCCTGTCTTGCTCTCGACAGTCAATTGCTTGGCCGGGAAAAACCATTGCCATATAAACTCCCTGGCCGCATTTTTGTATTTTTGCTCCAAAGCATTCACTAAAAATACACCGGCATATCCACGATCCAAGTCGCTTTGATGCAGATCTTTCAATGACTCAAGATGAGCCCGCAGTTCCGGGAGAATCGTTTGGGGCAACGGCACGGTTCGATCTTTTTGTCCCTTGCCGTCGTGAACTGTTACGATGCCTGCATCAAAACTCATGCATTGCACGCGAAGCCCCAGGCATTCAAAAAGCCGAAGCCCGCATCCATAAAGCAATTTTACGACAAGGTCATACGGAGGTTCCAGGCGCTTCAGTATTTCATTGATCTCTTCACGGGATAAAACGACCGGGATATAATGCCTTCGTTTTGCTCTGACGACGCCATCAATCTTGCCGAATTCCTTATTCAAAACATGACGATAAAAGAACAATAGAGAATTGAACGCCTGATTTTGAGTGGTTGCCGACACCCTTCGCTTCACGGCTAAAAACGTTAAAAATTCTTTTACATCGTTCGTTGAGAGCAGTTCCGGCTTCTTGCTTTGTGTAAATGCTTGAAATTTTTTCGTCCAGCCTTGATAGGTTTGCAATGTTTTTTTAGAATAATGCCGGACGTGTATTTCATCCGCCAGTCGGGAATATTCCGATCTCCAGGAAGACCCGTCGTCGCGTTTTGCTTGAAGAGAGGAAGCGTTAATTACACCTTGCGGCACAATGGGTGATATTCCTGAAACGCCGAGGGTTATTGAAGACCTTTGGACCCTGGATGGCGGGACGGAACCACGTGAGGGCGCCGGTACGACTTTTTTGTGCTGAATCGCTATGGCTGGTGACTCGTGGATGAATACATGTTTGCCGTCTTTGGAAGAGTTTTCCTCTCCATGATGAATAGGTTGGGGCGGCGGCGCTTTTGGGGGCATGTCATCTTGGCTGAGGATCTCATAATACATTTTTATCGCCTCAGCGGCCTGACCTTGTTGTTGTTCTGTTTGCTTTTTTTCACGCAACTTACCGATAAATCGAGGCAGGCTGCTTTTATCTATAGGAGAAAAATGATACTTCTCACAGTAGTCTAAATAATAGCGGAGCCATTTTTTATATGGCCATTGCAAATGATCTGGAATGGTCTTGTTCCGTAAATGCTCCTCAAATCTTGACTGTAATACTGACGGGATAGCAAGCATGTGACATCCTCCGAACTCAGATAACATTACAATTGACATGATATACGGAAAGATAGAAATAAATGGTTGCGAAAAAATTGTCAAGATATTATATGTTATTTCCTATGGTTAGTCGGGTTCTAAGGTTTCGATAAACCAGGAATGCGATGACAAAAGAAATGCCTTGTCGTTGTAGCAAACTTCACGAACCCCGTGGATGGCGGAGATATACAGAAACTTTAGAATAACTTATTGGGCATAGCAATCATAGCCGTGGAGGATTGTACAATGAAGAAAGTTCACTTCTACGAGATAACAGGGCAAGAATACATCGACGAGATGCGAAAACGCCTTCATGGAGAGTTGAATCTAGTCTGGATCAAGCAATGTCGCCGGATCGTTGAACCGATCATAGGTCGAAGGGCCACAATTCTAGACGTTGGGTGTGGTGTTGGTTATCTGTACAAGTACTTCAAGGACCTTGAACCCGTCTATTTCGGTATTGATGGTGAAAACCGTCTGTTGGAAATAGGAAGAGAATACTACGCATCTGATGCCGATGTGCACTTTTTGGAACACGACATATCAGAGTCGCCAATTCCACCCGACTTCTGCCCCAAAGCTGATCTAGTGGTATGCAGTGCAACGGTTGAACATCTTCCAAGCGCATTCCCTGCGTTGGATTACATGGTCGCTTCTGCATCCAAGGTCTTGTACCTTCGAACCTTCCTCGGTGAGACAAGCCAACTGTACTCTATAGAATCTCCTGTAAGCGAGTTTGCCGATCAATACAGGAAACATGTCAACCAGTATGCATTCGATGACATCTTCCGTCATTTGGGAGAACAAGGCTTTCGAGTGAAAGCATATCGGGACGAATATACCGACAGTATGCCGTACCTGATAGACGGTGCTGTTCGGACATTTTACGTGACCTTGGCTGTGCGCCCCTGACAGGGCCTTTAGGATTCGCCGGGAATAGCATCAAAAGCCCAACAACAGGGTGGAGGCGACGCAGAAAAGCCGCGCGCCTCACCCTGAGCGTGTGTGCCGGGCATGGCACGGGACTAACGGGGTGCAAGTCCCCGAACCAGGT
>JASEGZ010000054.1 GCA_030018935.1 Syntrophales bacterium | reverse complement strand
CTCAGGCCAGGAATGTACTTATCATCGGTTATAGCCAGTTCTCCGCCCAGGCCGGCCCTTCCCAGCCTGTGTATATATGCTACTTCTACGGTTACCAGCCCGATTCCCCCTCTCGCCCTCGCCGCAAGATAGGCGGCAATCCTGTCACTTACAAATCCATCTCTTCCTCCATAACCCGTTCCCATAGGGGCCATGACGAGACGGTTCTTCAACTCCATCTTACCAACGACAATTGGTTCAAAAAGGATGTCAAGTTCCTCTGGTCTCATGATTTTTCCTCCTTATGCACTTTCCTCAAGGCGTTCTCGAGACATCTTATTTCTTCCATCAACCGGTAAAACTTTTCCGGTTTGAGTGATTGACGCCCGTCTGAGACGGCCCTGTCAGGTTCAGGATGCACCTCTACAAGCAACCCGTTTGCTCCCGCAGCCACCGCTGCCCTGGAGAGGGGAATGACATATCTCCAGTGACCTGCAGCGTGGCTGGGATCAACGATAACGGGCAGATGCGTCAGTTCTTTCAAAACGGGAACGGCGCTGATATCGAGGGTATTTCGGGTGGCCGTCTCAAAGGTGCGAATGCCCCGTTCACAGAGGATAATCTGATCGTTTCCCTCGGCGAGGAGGTATTCCGCCGACATCAGCAGCTCTTCAATGGTGCTCATCATCCCACGTTTCAGGAGAACCGGCTTTTTCACTTGACCCACCTTCTTCAGGAGGGCAAAATTCTGGACATTACGCGCTCCAATCTGCAAGATATCGGCGTACTCCGCTACCAGCTCCACATCGGCGGTATCAAGGACCTCAGTAACGATAGGAATCCCTGTCTCTTCTCTGGCCTTTTTTAAGAGCTTCAGACCTTCTTCCTCCATGCCCTGAAAGCTATAAGGAGACGTCCTCGGTTTAAATGCCCCCCCTCTTAAGATGTGGGCCCCTCCCCGCTTGACGATGCCGGCGCTCTCCATCAGCTGTTCATCACTTTCTACGGCACAGGGACCGGCCATCACGACAAATTCAGGTCCTCCAATCTTTACATCTCCCACAGAAATTATGGTATCACCCTCTCTGGACTCACGGCTGGCCAGTTTGTACGGTTTCAGGATCGGCACGGCTTTTTCCACACCTGACATGGATTCGGCAAATTTTAACTGGGCCTTGCCTCTCTCATCCCCTACAGCCCCTATGATCGTCCGTTCGACTCCCCGGGAGGGATGGGCCTTGTATCCCACTGACTCGATCCAGCGGACTACATTGTCAATCTGCTCCTCCGTTGCATTCTTCTTCATTACAATGATCATGATCTGACTCCTCCTTCGATTCCCCAAAAAAAGGCCATGGGAGAGATCTTTTGATCTACCCATGGCCTAACTTATTGGTTTATCTTAATATTAGTTCTTTCGGAATGATGGGCAGACCGAGGGGGAAAAATAGCAGTAGCTAAAGTTATATTTGGTATCCCCGTCTCTTCGTCTTCTGTCCATCATAATAGCATGTCCTTTTTTGCTTAATAAACCAAAACTCTGAAGCATTGTCAAGAAAAAATTATTGCTTTATATTTATTCCCATGCAATGTTTAAAATGTCAGACTTAACAGACAGATCTATCTCTTTTTTCAAAGATGGGATGGACTTATCAAAGCAAAAAACTTCTGGAGAGATGACGATCTTTACTTTTCTGCTACCCTTTTTCCTCCTCTACGGTGGGCTCCATTTCTATACCTTTCTGAAGGTAAAGAGGGTTATTCACACTGGTCCCATAGCCGACCTCTGCCTGATTGTCTTCCTTGTGACTATGGTTTTTGCCCCCCTCATCGTACGATTAGCGGAAAAGGATGGTTTTGATTCTTTATCCCGTATCATGTCCCATACCGGATATACATGGATGGGGGTACTATTTTTATTCTTTTGCCTTTCCCTTATTTTTGACATCTATCATTTTCTTATATATACAAGTGGCCTTATCCTTCACAGAAATTTTTCTCATCTGATCCTTTCACCTCCATATACTTTCATTATATCTCTCCTAATTTCTTTAGGTATCAATATGTATGGTTACTTCGAGGCAAAAGACATTCGGACAGAAAGAATCATAATAAAAACCCCTAAGCTTCCTGCAGAAGTGGGTAGGATCAGGATCGTACAGGTCTCCGACGTTCATCTCGGGATCGTTGTGGGGAAAAAACGTCTGAAAAGAATAGTCGAGGAAGTCAAAAAGGCAGAACCTGAGATGCTGTTATCAACAGGAGATCTCCTGGACGGACAGATCAATAACCTTCCTCTACCTGCTGAATTCTTAAGAGACTTGCATCCGGTATACGGGAAATTTGCGATTACAGGAAACCACGAATTTTATGCAGGTCTTGATTATGCCCTCGATTTTACGCGCCGGGCAGGATTTACGGTCCTCAGGGGAGAGGGTGTAACCGTAGCAGGATTGATTAATATCGCCGGTGTTGATGATCCAGCCGGAAAGAGCTTTGGCCTTTACAGAGAGGTCTCAGAAAAGGAGCTACTTTCAAGACTTCCCCGCCAGAATTTTACCCTCTTACTCAAACATCAACCGGTCGTGGACAGGGACGCTTTTGAACTCTGTGATTTACAGCTCTCCGGCCATACCCACAAGGGACAGATTTTTCCCTTCAGCCTTATTACTCGGTTCTATTTTCCTTTACACGACGGATATTTCCATCTTGCGGACCATTCATCTCTGTATGTAAGCAGGGGGACAGGGACATGGGGTCCCCCGATCCGTTTTCTCTCACCCCCGGAAGTTACAATCATTGAGCTGGTGCATGACAACAACCTTTGACTTGTCTTACTGACCTGCCTGTGCGCCGCACGCAGACAGGCACACAGACAGGTCGCTGATTGCTGAATGCTTACTTTTAATCTTTTTCTTGCTCATCCATAATACATTATGCTAAATTTACCACAAATTTTTTGCTGAGTTTTTTCTCTTGTATCACCCAAAATAATTGCTATGATGGCTAAACTATCCCACCTTGACGAAAAAGGTAAAGCAAGGATGGTTGACATAACCACAAAGGATACCACCCTCCGGGAGGCGCTGGCCCGGGGGAAGGTCCTGGCGCGTCCCGATACCGTCGCGGCAATAGAAACGGGTGGCATGCCCAAGGGAGATGTTTTTGGCGTCGCCAGGATTGCCGGGATTATGGCTGCTAAGAAGACAGGCGAACTGATCCCCTTATGTCATCCCCTTGAGCTGACAGCAATTGATATTCAATTTTCCACTAATGCTCGGCAGGGAGAGATCATCATTGAGGCAAAGGTGAAAACTCTCGGAAGAACAGGTGTGGAGATGGAGGCCATGACGGCGGTCAGCGTGGCCGCCCTTACGATTTACGATATGTGTAAATCTGCCGACAGGGAAATGATTCTCACGGATATTAAGCTAATCACAAAGTACGGCGGTAAAAGCACTCCCCTTGTAGTAAATATGTAATTGGTGGTTCTTCAGAAGAAGGAAGATTTTTTGCAATGAATTTTAATGATTCCGGTAATAATACTGTGGATGAACACGCTAAGACAACACCGCTTTCAGCGGTGGAGGATGTCATTGAGAAGAAACTCGCAGACATCGTTACGGTTTTGTGTCCGGCCACCAAAGGAAAAAGCAGGTTGTATGAAGAAGTCCTGTCCATGCTCGAGAGATGCCTGTTCAAGATTGCCTTAAAACGCTCCAATAACGTGAAGAGCGCAGCCGCCGCTTACCTCGGAATCAACAGGAATACCTTCCAGAAGAAAATGGTCAAACTCGGCATCGTCTGTGAAAAAAAGCAAAGTCATACTAAGCACCGAGGCGGCGGCAAGTAAGCTGAAGGTAGATCAGGCAAAAGAATAGTTCCTCCTGCGCTTCATTTTGGCGATTATGGTGGATAAAATGGAAATGACCTTGCCGCCCAAGGTAAGGCAACTGATGGGAAAAGGGGTCTCGATTCCTAACCCTTGGGCTGTTGAGATCGGTGAAGAGGTACAAGACAAGAGGATTTCTGGTGACGGGGTCGTTCTTTACATGGGAACCAAAATTTATGGCGAAAAGACCGTGATCTCTTCCGGGGCAAAGTTAGGATATGAGTCACCGGTAACCGTAGACGATTGCCAGGTTGGACCGCAAGTGGAGTTAAAGGGGGGATTTTTTGCATCCTCTGTCTTTATGGAAAAGGTCAGCATGGGAAGCGGTGCCCAGGTCAGAGGTGGTTGTATCCTGGAGGAAGAGGTCAGGGGAGGCCATACCGTGGGTTTGAAGCAAACTATCCTTTTCCCCTTTGTTACCTTGGGTAGTTTGATCAATTTTTGCGATTGTTTCATGGCGGGAGGCGCCAGCCGAAAAAATCACAGCGAGGTGGGCAGTTCTTACATACACTTCAATTACTCTCCGCAGCAGGATAAAGCCACCCCCTCCCTCATCGGTGATGTGCCGCGGGGAGTCATGTTAAACCAGCCCCCCATTTTTCTTGGCGGCCAGGGAGGTCTCGTGGGACCGGTGAGGATCGGCTACGGTACGGTTATCGCGGCGGGAACTGTCTGCCGCAAGGATTGTCCTGAAGGAGGCAAGTTGTTGATGAAAGGAGGCAACCTGCCTCGGGAAAAGATACTCCAGCCGGGATTTTACAGGGACATCAGGGGAAGGGTATATAATAACATCTGCTATCTGGCCAACATTCTGGCCCTGAGGCAGTGGTACATCCATGTCCGTCAGCCCTTTTTTCAACTTGAAGAGTTGGGTAAGGAACTGCATGCCGGGGCAATAGATAAACTGGATTTTGCCATTTCTGAAAGATTAAAGCAATTCCAGATCCTTTCCGGAAAAATGGAAAAATCTATGGAACTGGGTAGGAATTTACTAAAGGGAAAAAGGTCTGAGATGCTTCTCAGTCAACAAGGGGAACTCCTTAGGAATTGGCCGGAAATAGAAGGATGTTTTACCCGTGGGCATGAAGAGGCTGTTGATCTGAAAAACCGGGATGCCTTTCTGGAGATCATTCATCGCCAGATAGAGGAAGAGGGAAGGAACTATATAAAAGTCATTCAGGGACTGGAGGGCCGTGCTTCCACCATTGGCACAACATGGCTTCAGAATATCGTGGATAAAATCACCGACATGGCATTAAAACATCAGTCATCAGCCATCAGTCATATGACTTACGACTTATGACTTATGACTTATGACTTACGACTTATGACTATTAGGTAGGGAGGATAGATATGTGCGGTTTCGCCGGCATCATCACCGTTAAAAGGAGCGACGGGCAAACCACCGATGCAGGCCAGGGACTCGTCCAGCTCTTTGGTAAGATCAGGGAAAACGCAATGAAGGCCCTGCTTGCCGGCTCTGTTCCCCTAAAGCATTATCTGGACGGTAGAGGATATTTGGAGGAGATGGAAAAGGATATCCTCCACTTAAAAGGCGAGAGAAACTTTCAGCACCTCTTCTTTCGTGCCGACAGGGCCCGCCAATTGTCCGACCTTTCTGAAAAAATCGGCCTGTTTCTCTTCGAGGAAGAGAAGCTCCTCGAAGAGAATGCCGATCGTTTTTTAACCGAAGAAATGGAGACCATAAACAGCAGACTCGTCCTGATGAAGGATATCCACTGGAGTTTTAAAAGGGATATTCTTGATAACATCGAAAGGATCATCGCCCTGACGGGAGCGGATGGGGTTAAGGAAATCTCGCCTGAGGCATTTAAAAAATATAGAAAAATTAACTTTCTCCTGAATTGCCTGGAGCGTCTCGAGGTTCGGGGCCGGGATTCGGCAGGAATCCAGATTTCCTTTACCCTCCGTGACGGCGCTGTGCTTGATGAGGTGACGACAACCCTTAAAGAAAAGGGCCTGTATGAAGATTTTTTAAAGAGGACCAAAACCGGGGATCTGGTCAGCGGTTGCATCAGTCTTTCTACGGAATTGCAATCCATAAAAAACCACAGAGGTACTACGGTTTCGTTTACCTACAAGACCTCCTTAATTATCGGGGAACTGGGCCGGAATATCAGAGACTTGAAAGAAACTATTGCCCGGGATCGTATCTTACAAGAGTTTGCCAGGCAAGATGCGGTCTTTGAGACGTCTTTTGCCCATACGCGCTGGGCATCAGTAGGCGCCATAACGGAGGAAAACTGCCATCCCGTCAACAATTTTACCCTTGGTAAAACCCCTAATGACGACATAAAAGCGGGGATAATAAAAAATTACCCCCGCTACGGCATGGGGAACTGGACGATCAGTGTTGTCCTGAACGGGGATATTGACAATTATCAGGCACTCCGGGATACCCTTGAATCAGAAGGGGTCATGTTTCCACCGGAGGTCACAACAGATACGAAGATCATCCCCCTGCAGATTGAAAAATATCTCTCCAAAGGATGTGATCTTACCGAGGCATTCAGGCTGGCGGTAAATGACTTTGAAGGCTCCCACGCCATCGCCATGGTGAGCAATGTGGAGGCGGGAAAGGTCTTTCTCGCCCTGATGGGAAGCGGGCAGTCAATTTATGTAGGTCTCACCCCCGACCAGTATATCTTCTCCTCAGAGTTGTACGGCTTGGTAGAGGGAACCCCCTTTTTTCTTAAAATGGACGGGGATAAGTCTTCCGGGGATGGCGAAAAAACGGCCGGTCAAATCTTCGTCCTCGATCAGGATTCAGAAGGTGGTCTCTCAGGGATCAGGGCCCTCAATTATGATGGGACGCCCTTAAACCTTCAACCGGAGGATATCCGGAAGGCCGAGATTACCACCCGCGATATCTATCGTGGAGACTACCCCCATTACTTCCTGAAAGAAATCACAGAATCGTCCGTTTCCGTGAAAAAGACACTGCGGGGCAAGTATCGCATTTCCGAAGGACAGAAGGGTGGAAAAGCGGTTATCTTCAATCTCGGTCAGGACGTTGTACCGGAGAAATTGAGAGATGCCCTCCTCCGTGATGAGATCAGAAATATTACTGTCATCGGTCATGGCACAGCGGCTGTAGCCGGTGCAGCTATCGCCGAGGCCTTTGTCCGTTATCTGAAAGATACCCGCATCAGGATTGAGGTCAGGATAGCCTCTGAACTGAGCGGATTTTTCCTGAGAGACGACATGAGGGATACACTTGTTATTCCTGTCACCCAGTCGGGTACAACAACGGACACCAATCGTGCCGTCACCATGGCCGTGGAACGGGGAGCAACAATCATCGCTATCGTCAACAGGAGACAGTCTGAAGTAACCACCAGGGCCGATGGAGTCTTCTACACCAGTGACGGCAGAGACATCGAGATGTCGGTGGCCTCAACCAAGGCATTTTACTCCCAGATTGTTGCCGGCCACGTCCTTGCCCTCTTTTTCGCCCAGCTCTTCCAGACCATTTCCGATGATACTATTGCCGGGGAACTGCTCTGTCTGGAACAGGCCCCGGAGATGATGAGACGGGTCCTGGAGAAAAAGGAACATATCGGCCAATCTGCCCGGCACCTGGCCAGGCAGAAGAGGTACTGGGCCGTGGTGGGGAGCGGTCCGAACAAGATAGCGGCAGATGAGATCAGGATCAAGTTGAGCGAGCTGTGTTATACAACTATATCTTCGGATGTGGTAGAAAACAAAAAACACATTGATCTTTCCGCAGAACCTCTGATCATTGTCTGCGCGGCAGGCAGCGAGGAGACGGTAATCGGGGATATCATTAAAGATGTAGCCATCTTCAAGGCCCACAGGGCGAGCGTGATTGTTTTTGCCGATGAGGGGGAGGACCGCTTCAACGGGATAGCCGATGCGGTAATCGGGATACCTAAGGCGCCGTTACCCATGCCTCTCATTCTCAATACTCTAACGGGGCATCTATGGGGCTACTATGCCGCCCGCAGTATTGACGAAGATGCCGTGTTCTTTCGGGAGTTCAGAAGTCACCTCAATCAGGGTATGTTTGAACATGAGAAAAAAAATTACTCCCTTTACGAGAGGATCGCCGACAGGAGTTTTCGGGGGATAGTGGGGGATTTTTCTGTCAGGTTCAATCAGATGAGGAGCAACGACTCTTTCTCTCAGACCGGTGTCAAGACTACCTCCGATATAGCCCTTCTCCTGAAATACGCCGGGGGGAAACTGCCCCTCGAAGACTTCTGGCATGATTTCAAAGGGAAAAACGGCATCACCTCTCCCATTGACATGCTGGACATTGCCCTTGGCCATGCCGTGGATGAGCTTTCCAGGCCGATTGATGCGATCAGACATCAGGCAAAGACGGTGACCGTCGGCACAAGCAGGAGGGAACAACCGCTGCGGGGGATCATCTTCAACCTTTTGAGGGAACTGAGATTTTCCCCAAAGGCCATCGTCAGTAAGGATATTCTTGCCATCAGTAGAATGCAGCCGGCAATGGCCGCAATCAAGGGATATACCCTCTATGATATTAACAACCTTGATATGGAGGGAAACCCCGGAGATGCCTCAACAATCTCCATCAAAGAGAGGGGTGGCATCTCGGTCAGGATGAAATCGAGGGCAGAGGATTCGGGCGTTCTCATGGGGACGAAAAAGACCATCGTGAGTACTGGCCGTGTCTATGTGGGCCGCGGAAAATCAGATGGCGCTCCCATTGTTATTATTCCCCTTCTGGGAGAGACTTACACGGTAAGGAACCTGCTTCTGATCCATGTGGACTTCAACGAATCACTGACCACCCAGGAAAGGAAGGATATACTTGGTTATCGCTTTAACGACATCCGCAATCTCATCAATGAATACAACTTCCCCTGGGATGATCGTTATCTCGAAAGGATTCCCATGGCGAC
The DNA here is from genome assembly GCA_030018935.1 of Syntrophales bacterium. Taxonomy (NCBI): domain Bacteria; kingdom Pseudomonadati; phylum Thermodesulfobacteriota; class Syntrophia; order Syntrophales; species Syntrophales bacterium. The sequence goes on along the minus strand of JASEGZ010000054.1, from coordinate 3,282 downwards.
CCTCCTCGGTGAACCGGTAGAGGTCGTCGCGGAGGAAATCAAGCAGAGTCTTAGGGGGCAGAGGACAGAGGACAGAGGACAGGGGACAGAGATCAGTAGGGGAGGGGTGTTCCTACTTTGAGACTAAGGGGTTCGAGGATTCGAGGGTTCAAGTGTTTGTTTTCTAAGGATTTAAGTAGTTTTTTAACATTTCACTTGAATCCTTGACCCCTTGAACCCTTTATTTCAAGGGGTATTTTCCTATGAAGACAAAGTTCATTTTTGTGACCGGTGGCGTCCTTTCCTCTCTCGGCAAGGGACTGGCAGCAGCTTCTATCGCCGCCCTTCTTGAATGCCGGGGGCTCAGGGTGACCAATCAAAAGCTGGATCCGTACATCAATGTTGATCCGGGCACAATGAACCCCTTTCAACATGGTGAGGTCTTTGTAACCGATGACGGTGCGGAAGCCGATCTTGACCTGGGACATTACGAACGATTCACCTCTACCCGCATGGGAAAGTGTAACAACCTGACTACAGGACAGGTTTACTTTTCCGTAATCTCAAAAGAGAGACGGGGCGAATACCTGGGAAAGACGGTACAGGTTATCCCCCATATTACCGATGAGATCAAGGGCTATATCAGAGAGTCTGCCCACGGATTTGATGTCGCCATCGTGGAAATCGGCGGAACGGTAGGCGATATTGAGAGTCTGCCCTTTTTGGAGGCGATCAGGCAATTCCGTAATGAGGTGGGCAGACAAAATGCCATCTTTATCCACCTCACGTGGGTTCCTTATATCAAAACCGCTGGTGAGGTAAAGACAAAACCAACGCAGCACAGCGTTAAGGCCCTCCGTGAAATCGGTATCCAGCCGGATATCCTGCTCTGCCGTACGGAAGATTTTCTCTCCGAAGATATTAAAACCAAGATCGCCCTCTTCTGCAACGTCGAGGTAGAGGCGGTCTTCACCGCCAAGGATGTTGGGTGTATCTATGAGGTGCCCCTTGTTTTCCAACGGGAGGGAGTGGATGAAAAAATTGTTGACCTTTTAAACATCTGGACAGGTCAACCACGTCTCGATGCCTGGGAAGAGGTGGTGCATAAGATCAATCACCCTTCCCATGAGGTTTCCATTGCCATTGTGGGAAAGTATGTAAACTTGAAGGATTCTTACAAGAGCTTGAACGAGGCGCTGATCCACGGTGGTATTGCCAACGACTCCCGGGTAATTCTTCACTTCGTGGATGCCGAAAAGATCGAAAGGGAGGGTGTTGATCATCGTCTGAGTGTTGCCGACGGCATCCTTGTGCCGGGGGGCTTCGGATACAGGGGTGTGGAGGGTATGATTGCCGCCATCCAACACGCCCGGCTGAAGCAGATCCCGTTTTTTGGCATCTGCCTCGGGATGCAGATGGCAGTGGTGGAGTATGCGAGGCATGTCTGCCGGTTAGAGAAGGCCAACAGCTCTGAATTCGATCCGGAGACACGGTATCCGGTGATTGATCTTCTCCCCGAACAGAGAAACGTCTCGGAAAAAGGGGCCTCCATGAGACTGGGGGCTTATCCGTGTCTTATCGAAAATGCGTCTTTTGCCTTTGACGCCTACGGCGAACAACAAATAAGCGAGAGACACAGACACCGTTATGAATTCAATAACGACTACAAAGATCTCCTTGTACAGAATGGGCTCCGTATCACCGGGGTATCACCTGATGGGCGCCTAACAGAAATCGTGGAGATCAAAGATCACCCCTGGTTCCTGGGCTGTCAATTTCATCCTGAATTCAAATCAAGGCCAACTTACCCCCATCCCCTGTTTGCCGAATTCATCCGGTCGTCTCTGCTCTATAAATCCCGAAAGGTCTAAAACATCAGTCATACGTCGTACGTCATACGTCTTTTGACATACGACTTACGACTTACGACTTATGACTTATGACTTTGTTTTTTCTTATTTTCCCAAGTTTGATGGCACAAAACTCTCCACACATCGTACAGCCTTCTTCCTCTGCTGTTTTACTGGTTTCTAAGAGTTTCCTCGTCTCCTCGGGATCAATGGATTCGGCGATCTGCCCCTGCCAGTTGAATTCTTTTCTGTACTTTGCCATCCTTTTGTCCCTTTCAAGGGCGCCGGGAACTCCCTTGGCGATATCGGCAATATGGGCAGCAATCTTTGCGGCGATGATGCCTTCCCTGACATCCTCGAGAGTAGGAAGTCGCAGGTGTTCCGAAGGTGTTACATAGCAGAGAAAGTCTGCTCCCGCCGCTCCGGCAATGGCCCCGCCGATAGCCGATGTGATATGATCGTAACCGGGGGCAATATCGGTGGGCAGGGGCCCCAGGACATAAAAAGGCGCCCCCTGACAGAGACTCTTCTGGAGGAGGATATTAACCTGGATTTCTCCGATGGGAACGTGACCGGGCCCTTCGATCATGACCTGAACCCCTTGCTCTACGGCCCTTTTTGCCAGTTCACCGAGAAGAATGAGTTCCTGGACCTGCCCCCTATCCGTGGCATCGGCGAGACACCCCGGCCTTAAACCGTCACCGAGACTGAGAACCATATCATACCGTTTTGCAATTTCGAGCAGTCTGTCATACTGTTCATAAAGGGGATTTTCCCTGTCGTTATAGGCCATCCAGTTTGCCGTGATGGAACCGCCCCTGCTGACAATACCGAGAAGTCGTCCCTCCTCATCAATACAGTCCACACTTCTCCTCGTCACACCACAGTGGACGGTGATAAAGTCAACACCATCTTCGCCATTCTCCTCGATAACCCGAAACATGTCATCAGCGCTCATCTCTACCATAGCTTTTTTCTCATCCAGCATCTGGGCGGCAGCCTGATAAATGGGAACCGTCCCCACGGCAAGGGATGAGGCCCCGATAATCGCTTTCCTGATCGCCCTAATATCACCACCCGTGGAGAGATCCATGATTGTATCCGCTCCTGCGGCGACGGCTATTCTAACCTTTTCCAGTTCCAGGTCAAGATCCACATGGTCCTTCGATGTCCCGATGTTGGCGTTGATCTTTGTCCGGAGTCCCTTCCCGATAGCGAGAGGCAGGACAGAGGTGTGTTTTTTGTTTCTTACCACCACGATGCTGCCCTCCTCAACACCCCTGCGGATTAATTCGGGGGATACCCCTTCTCTTTCGGCACATATCTCCATTTCGTAAGAGACCACACCTTTTCGAGCTGCCTCTATTTGTGTCATTTTTAAACTCCTCACTAACTATAGTAAAAGTCTAAGTTGACATAAATCAAACTCTAAATTCTAACATCTAAATCCTAA
>JASEGZ010000053.1 GCA_030018935.1 Syntrophales bacterium | reverse complement strand
AGGAGGGGATCATAAGGGAAGGAAACGATTATGCGACCAGATGGATCATTTGAGATTTGAATTCTCGCCATCAAGTAACCCCATTTTTTGTTGAAGTTAAGAGAAGAGTATCATGAAAGATCTTACTTCCATTATAGCAACTGGTCGCATCCTTTCCATGGCCAACCTGGAAACCATATCCCGAATCATCATCTGCTCATCACTAAACTGGACCATTGTTCCATCAAATCAAAAACTTAAGAATAATAACTTAAGAATTTATTTTAATCAAGTATTATTCCCCCTTATGTTTCCCTGTTTTTCCTTGACTTTCCTCGGGTCTGTAAGGTAACTATAAAAACATAGAATTACGCAAAGTAATTCGGGATTATAAGGGATACGAGGACTGGTCACTAATAACCCTGGATTTTACAATCAAGGAGGTTAGGTCATGTCAGTGCTTATTGGCGGCGCCATTTCGGTAATTCTGGGAATTATAGGGCTTATTGAATGGAGACATGAATTTGGTGTTATTTTAAAAGGTACAGTGCCGCTTATTCTGTTGCTGGGCGGTGTTCTTGCCCTCTATGTCGGTTACGACAAACTGCAGGAAAAGCTCCGTGAGGAGAGACAGAGGCAGGAAGAAAAATTGGAAAAGGCCAGGGAAGAGATAGAAATGATAAAGGCCAGCGCAGAACTGTACAGAGAAGAACTCGAGAGACTGAAAGAACAAGCCAGGGAGAGGGAAAAAACAAGAAACTCATCAGGAGAGACAGGATGAGGAGTGTGACATTGCAACGGGCTTCCATGGACTCCCCCCGGATGCATCCAGCTCAGGCTCTTCCGTACAATTCTGTTACTTCTAAGAGGTACCTTGCGATGGAGGGTGTGATTTGTCCCGGTAAAAGCCGCCACTTCCAGTTGCCATAAGCGGTGCCCGGACGATTCATCCGGGCTTCCTCGCCCAACCCCAGAATATCCTGCATAGGTATGATCACCGTATTGGCTACGGTCATCATGGCCAGTCTGATCAATTCCCGGTGGAGCTGTGTAAGGGAAACCTTGCGGCCCAGGTAGCTAAAGAGGCGTCTCCTGTCTTCAGGGGTAGCCTCTTTTTCAAACCACCCCCTGACTGTATTGAGATCATGGGTTCCGGTATACACCACCGAGTTTTGTGAAATATTGTGTGGTGCACAGTTGTGTCCCGGCAGAGTTTCACCAAAGGCGAAGAGAAGCGGCCGCATACCGGGAATGTCGTAGCGGCGCATGATTTGTGTTACATCCGGCGTGATTGTTCCGAGGTCTTCAGCGATGATGGGAGGGGAGGGGAGTTTTTTGAAGAGAGTACGGAAAAAATCCTCTGTGGGAACGGCAACCCATTGGCCGTTAGCGGTAGTCTTTTCGCTTGCCGGAACCTCCCAGTAGGCGATAAGGCCTCGAAAATGGTCAATCCGAACAAGATCATACTGTTTAAAGCTGTGCTCCAGTCTTCTTAGCCACCAGTCGTAACCCCTTTCCTTTAGCACATCCCACCTGTAAACTGGGTTGCCCCAGAGCTGGCCCGTTTTGCTGCATAGATCAGGAGGCACACCGGAGATGAAGGAGGGCGCCTTTTTTTCGTCAAGCTTGAATATTTCGGGATTGGCCCATACGTCCGCACTATCATAAGCGACATATATGGGTACATCACCGATGATCTGGATACTTTTACTGTGGCAGTATTCTTTAAGTGGGAACCACTGCTGGAAGAAGATGTACTGGAGGAACTTTTCTTTCTCAACATCATCGTAGAATTGTTTATGCGCCATTCGCAGGGTATCAGGCCGCCTGTCTCTTATCTCCGGAGGCCATTTGTTCCAGGATTTACCATGATACCGGACTTTGAGAACTATAAATAGTGAAAAGTCCTCAAGCCAGCAGGAGTTGTCTGAGCAGAATTGCTCGTATCTGTCCCTATCTGTCTTCATCCTGAATCTTTCATGGGCCAGGTGGAAAAGCTTAGTCTTGTAAGCCTTCACCGCACCGTAATCAACCTGCCCCTTCGGAAAAGGGGGTGGAGATTCAACGTCTGCTTCTGAGAGTAGACCCTCCCTTACCATATATTCAGGGCTAATCAGTAGTGGATTGCCTGCAAATGCGGACGTGGCGCTATAGGGAGAGTCGAAATATACTGAATCCGTTGGATGGAGGGGCAGGATTTGCCAGAGGCCCTGTTTGGTTTCGGCCAGGAAATCTGCAAACCGAAATGCCCCTGGCCCCAGATCCCCTATTCCATAAAGGGAGGGAAGGGAAGTTATGTGCAGGAGTATGCCGCTTCTTCTTATCTTCATCATTTAAAGGATTTGCTCTACCTGATTATTTTTCCCACTAAATACTCTCTGATGCCTCTGATACTGTTTAAGGAAAAATATCTTTCCCGTGCCTGTATATTGTAAGGGAGGTCACCATAATGGGCTAGGCCGGGGTCATTTTTTAGCAGCTCAGTGAAAACACTTTCTTCGAAAGATTCGCTTTCCGCTCGATAGTGCTTTTCTGTGATGGCAAGCCAATTATCCAGTTGGGCAAAAGCCGTAGCAAATACATTTTTTACATCCTCACGGTTGCCGTAATGGCTAAAACAGATGTGGGAAACATCGAGGGCAACAACTTTTTCCAGGGAATCTCGGTAAACTTCATAGTTGAATACAGGCGGAGTCGCTATACGAAGATAGAGACCATGTTCCAGCGGGTAGGTTACACCCGCCACTTCTCCCGCAAATAATATTTCGCCTGTTTGATAGCAGAGGTGATGGGGTGCATGACCTGGTGTCTGGATTACCTTGATCACCACTTCCCCGGCTTTTATATATTCTTGGTATCCTATGCTTTCTTCGGGAACAGGGACAATTTCCCCGTATGCCTCTGCTACGTCACCCAGTACCTTTCGGGAACTCTCCCACAATCTGGCAGGAGCAATCATGTGGCGGATAGCCTGGAGATGGCAGATAACCTGCGCATTCGGGTAGTACTTAAGTAACAGACCTGTGCCACCTGCATGATCAATATGAATATGGGTCAGAAGAATATAATCTATCTTTTTCACCTCTTGTTTTTCCAAGGCCTCGACAAGGACAGGAATAGTGGAACGAGGACCGGGATCCACCAGGATTGTAAGATCCCGGGGAGTATATAACCAGGCACTGATAAACTTCCGAAACCCTTCCAGGGGCTGGTCCAAATCTATCAAATAGAGATTTTCTATTATCTGTTTAAATCGTGTCTCGTTCACCCTGGCAATCATATCATAGATGGACATAAACAGAACGCTGATGCGAGACCTTTGCAAAACTGAAAATTGGCTTCAGAAAGGGCGAATGCAAGATTTTTTCGCAGCCATTCTTCGCGAAGCGAAACGTCCGCAAAGGCAAATGTTTGAGCGCGCAGCGCGAGTTGTTGCCTTTGCAGTGGAGCGAGCGTTAGAATGGTCGAAAAAAGATTTTGAGCCCTTGTGAAGTCAATTTTCAAAGGTCTCAGAATAGTTACGAAAAAATCTTGCTTTGCTACTTCAGAACCGGTTTTTACTTTTTTAAAGGGTTCTCTTCCCTTTATATACGGGAGAGATGGAACGCAACTTATCCGCAATGCCTGGCAGGACTTCCAGTACATAAACGATATCCTCTTCCGAGGTCGCTCTTCCCATGGTCAACCGTAATGAGCCGTGGGCAAAATCGTGGGGGAGACCTATCGCGGCGAGGACATGGGATGGTTCCATGGATGATGATGTGCAGGCAGACCCTGTGGCACAGGCAATTCCCTCTCTGTCCAGATTCAGGATTATTGCCTCTCCTTCGATATATCCAAGGGATACATTAACATTATTGGGGAGCCTCTTGACCGGATGACCATTTAAAACGGTATCGTCAATGCCCTCCAGAATTCCCTTTATCATTTTATCACGCAGGGAGGTTAATTTTTCTGCCTCCTCCCCCATCATTTCTTTCGCTAACTCTACAGCTTTCCCGAGGCCGATGATTCCCGGTACATTATGGGTGGAGGCCCTGCGCCCTCTCTCCTGCTCTCCTCCGTGCATGAAGGAGACCATCCTTGTCCCTTCCCTTACGTACAGTATCCCTGCTCCCTTCGGTCCGCATAGTTTATGGGCCGACGCACTGAGCAGGTCCACGTGCAGTTCGTTTACATCTATGGGAAGGTGTCCGAAGGTCTGGACCGCATCCGTATGAAAAAAGATCCCCCTTTGGCGGGCTATCTTTCCTATCTCGGCGATAGGCTCTATCGTCCCGATTTCGTTGTTGGCATGCATAATAGAAATCAGTATGGTTTTGTCGGTTATTGTTCTTCTTACATCGTCAGGATCAACCAGCCCCGCTTTATCGTTTTTCAGATAAGTAACATGGAATCCGTGTTTTTCCAAATATTTGCATGTTTCCAGCACGGCATGATGTTCAATGGAAGAGGTGATGATATGATTTCCTCTATCTTTCATGGCATGGGCAACCCCCTTGATGGCGGTGTTGTCACTCTCCGTTCCACCGCTGGTGAAAATAATCTCCTCGGTCTTTGCCGCCAGAAAGGAAGCAATCTTACCCCTTACATCCTCAACTGCTCTCCTGGCCTCCTGTCCCATGGTATGCACACTGGAAGGGTTGCCGAAAAATTTGTAGAAGTAAGGCAACATCGCTTCCACTACCCGGGGATCTACAGGAGTTGTCGCCGCATGGTCAAGATAGATACGTTTCATGAGAAACACCTTGATTTAAGAGTTTTTAGTAGTAATTAAACAAGGCAAGGGTGATTGTCAAGTTCTCTTTACTTGTAAGGTAAGCGTTCAACAGTGAGCAGTCAGCAAGATAAAGAAAAGTAACGATTTATCCATAAAACATTACTTTAACAAGGTGTCTTGTCCAAGTCTCTGTTTTTTTACTGAAAGCTGACGGCTAAACGCTTATTTTAAGGCCGAACCGGCAGGAATGGGCTTTTTAAGGCAAGTTGTTGACTTTTTCAGGTAGGTGTAGATAATTGTAAGCGTTCAGCTTTCAGCGATCAGTAACCCCTGGTATCTTTTTGTTTTTGCTGAAGGCTGATAGCTGAATGCTTGGAGATAATTTATGTGTGGATGGAATCTCAAGAAGATTACGGTTCATAGAAGGTGTAAGCATTTTGCGAGAGGAAAGTTGACATGAAAGGAAAAATATTATCAGTCAACATAGGCAAAGAAAAAGGTGAAAAGAAAAAAAACATTGGGACATGCCGGTTTATAAAGGATCTGGGTGTTGCCAATGACGCCCATGCAGGTCCCGGGATCAGGCAGGTGAGTTTTCTGGCAAAAGAGAGTATAGAAAAAATACGCCACAGGGGTATTGAAGTAAGTTACGGTGACTTTGCAGAAAACATTACCACAGAAGGAATTGTTCTTCATTTACTGCCCGTCGGCACAAAGCTGAGAATCGGCGAAAGCGCCCTGGTAAGGATTACTCAGATCGGAAAGGAATGTCACGAGAGGTGTAGTATATTTTACCAGGTCGGTGACTGTGTCATGCCGACAGAAGGTATCTTTGCCGAGGTGCTGACAGAGGGAGAGGTTAAAGTAGGGGACCTTATCGAGGTGGTATAATGACCGGTAACTCCTCCGTCCTATGTCTTATGTCCTATGTCTTACGACTTACGACACCAGCGCGTGCCGCTGAAGTGACCTGTCTATCAGCAGTATCTCCTGCCTGAGGCGATCAGACAAGGTAGCCCTGTTTCAGGCTGAAGATAACCTCTTCTACGTCTTTACCGCTCCCCTGTATCTCCTGGAGCAGCCTTTCCATGCGGGCCCGTTTTGTCGGATGGTAAAGATCGCCGAGGCCATTGTAATGGCCGGTCCGCCTGCCCAAACGGTAGATGAGCCTTTCTTCCGGCGGAAGGGAGAGGTACCGGTTGATCACCTCCAGGACCTTCTCCTTATCCTCCGGTAGTTCGCCCTCAACCTCGGGCAGGAGGTTCTCGACATGATCACTTAAGAGATTGCTGCTAACATTTAATTCTCTCACAAATTCGGCTATTTCCCCAACCACTTCGTCGTCGGAGAGGAGATCAAACTCGCCACTCTTGTACTTCTCATAGAGGGGAAGGTCTTCTCTCAAGACCAGGGAGCGGAGACGGATAAAGTCCGGCTTTATTTCGTTGATTACCCTTGCCGTTTCGAGGGCATGTTTCTGTGACCATTTCCTTCCCCCCAGACCTGGCATAACATACTCTGAGAGAGAGATCCCGGAGGCGACGACATTTTGTCCGGCCCTGATGTGTTCCTCGGCAGTCGCCCCTTTCTGGACATACTTCAACACCTCGTCGCAGCCGCTTTCGATGCCGATGTGCAACCTCGAAAGACCGGCCTCGTGGATTTCCTTTAACTCCTCCAGAGATTTGTGGGCCGTTACCTTTGAGCTTCCGTAGGAAGTGATACGATCAACGGTAGGCAGCATCTGCTTTAAAAATTTCAACACCTCAACCATATCAGGGGTGCGCAAGACGATACTATTGGCATCCTGCAAAAATACCGTCTTGCCGCCATAGAACAGCCACAGCGAAACCATCCAGAAACTTTCGTTAGGAGGATTTTCGTGGACACGGGCCGCTGCCCTTTTGTTACCTTCGTTTCCGTTTCCCCGGGAGAGGGCATATATTTTTTCTCGAATTGTTTTTACCGTTTCAATGTCCTTTTTAATTTCCTCCACCGTTCTTATGGAGAACTTTTTACCCTTGTTGGTGGTACAGAACTCACACCTGTTCCACGGACAGCTTCTGGTCAGGCGGAGAAGCAGGGAACGGGCCTCACTGGGAGGCCGGGAGGGCCCCATTTCAAAGCTTGGATATTCTTCCATAACAGACCTATCTAATATTGTAAGCGGTCAGCTATCAGCGGTCAGCTTTTGGATGAAAGACGTAAGCATCCGCTTCACCTTTGTCACCTCACCAGCAAGCTGCTCGTAATCCGAACCATTCAGTAAGTCAAGATCACGAACGAGCAGTCAGTTCTCTGAAGTTCTTCAACCCACATCCCTCGTTCTTTCCGAGGCTGACTGCTGACTGCTGACTGCTGACTGCTGACTGCTGACTGCTGACTGCTGACTGCTAAACGCTTACTATAAAGTTACGCGGGAAAAAAATCAAGGCCAATCGTCACAGGAATGCACTGGACAGTTTAGAGAGTAAATAGTATATAGTAAAAGTTCCAGAAGTATCGAAAAGGAGAAAAGAACCATGTTAGACTATTTTTTTCAGGGGGGACCGATCATGTATCCCCTTCTTCTGTGTTCCCTCATATCTCTGACGGTAATCATTGAACGGACGATATTCTGGGTAAGAGAGGAAAGGAATCGCGACAGGAGATTGCTGGATGAGTTGATGTCCCTGATAGAAAAGGAGCAGTATGCAGAGGCAAAAAGTATCACCGGGAACACCCGTGATTTTGTCATCGGGGTCATCGTCTGCGGCGTGGTTCATCGTGATTTTTCTCTCAGAGATGCTATGCAGATGAGCGCCGATGAAGAGATCGCCCGGATGAAACGATACCTGCCTGTTCTTGATACAATGGTCACCCTTTCTCCCCTTCTCGGCATCCTCGGAACGGTAACGGGGATAATCTATTCATTTAATATGCTGGGTATTGTAGGTGTGGAGCATCCCCAGATGATTACCGCGGGTATTGCCCAGGCTCTCATCACCACCGCCTTTGGTCTGATCATCGCCATCCCGGCCCTCATATGTTATAATTATTTTTTATTGAGGGTTGAAAAAGCTGCACTGGAGATGGAAAAGTACGGCACCAACTTAGAAATAATCTTTGAGAAAAACAGGAACGGGAGAAATTCGCAAAAATGAAGATTTCAAAGCGGTACTCCGGCAAAACAAGAATCGAGATGATACCTTTAATTGATGTCATGTTTCTTCTCTTGGCCACCTTTATATTCGCGATCCTCTCCATGACCATCCATCGGGGGATACAGGTTGATCTGCCTGCCGCCTCAACCTCTTGTGTTGACAAAAAAGACTTCACGGAGATAGGCATTTCTTCGGAGGGAAAGATATTTTTTGATAAAGATGAGGTAAGTGAGGCGGAACTCCTTTCACGGTTAATCTCCCTTCGTGGTAAATCCCCGGAAACGAAGGTTATTATCAGGGGAGATAGAAGGGCTCCTTATGAGAGGGTTATCTCTGTCATGGATTTGGTGAGGAGATCCGGCATTGCCGGCCTGTCTCTGGAGACAAGGTGGAAAAAGTAACATTTAAAAAAGACCTGGTTTTTGCGGCTTTTGGCGCATTGGTCGTTCATTTCGGCATTGCTTTCTGCCACATATCCATTTCATCGCCGCCCCTTTATTTAAATACAGAGAATCAACATCACCTTAAGATACTGGCAGTTGCCCGGATAGCGGAGGCGGAAAGGCCGCCTGCATTACTTGATGTGAAGAAGGAGGAAAGAAAAACACCTGCCGGGAAAGAAAAGAAGATAACCAGGCCGGACATATCAAGTAGACCGATGCAAAAAAAGGAGGCAACGAACACAAAAGCAACGGAAGCAGTTCCCCGGCAGATAGTTGAAACCAGGGCGGTCGGTCAACCTGTCACTGTAAGGGAATCCACCTCCACAGAGGGGGTTGAAGGTGGAGCGAGGGGTTCACCTCTCAGTATGGCAGATGCGCCTGCACCCGTGGAGAGAGCATCTCCAGAAACGGCAGGAGAGGCCCTGGCCGTTCCCCGATACGGTGAAAATCCTCCCCCTGTTTATCCGATGATAGCTCGCAGGAAGGGATACGAGGGGGTGGTTCTGCTTTCGGTAGAGGTACTGTCTAATGGCAGAGCAGGTCATGTAAAGATAGAAAAATCAACGGGATATGCTGTCTTGGATACATCTGCCCTTAAGGCGGTGAAGGAGTGGAAATTTGAGCCGGCAAGAAGGATGGGTACGCTGGTCACCGTATGGGTGAATGTTCCCGTAAAGTTTGTTTTGCTACCGCAGGATTGAATAGCACAGTGGAGGGTATATGAACGTCTATACCAGATTATATTTGGTAAGACATGGACAGGTGGTAAACTTTTCAGAGGGGACGTACAACGGCCATAAGGACGTAGACATAACCGAATTAGGGGTCAGGCAGATGGAGGCGGTGGCGAAGAGGCTCAGGGATAAGAATCTAACGGGTGTCTATTGCAGTGACCTGATCCGGGCAAAGAGGGGGGCTGAGATCATTGCCGCAGAACATGGCCTCAAGCCTGAGGCCTACCCCACCCTGCGGGAGCTGAACATCGGACTGTGGGAAGGGCTAACTCCCGAGGAGACAGAAGCACAGTTCCCCGGCGCATTGGATAAACGAAGGAAAAGATTGGTTTATTACAGAATACCGGGAGGGGAAAGTATCCGTGATCTGGCTAAAAGAGTCATCCCCACCTTAGAGGGAATTCTGCATGCAAACTACGGGAAAAATATTGTTCTTGTTGCCCATGGAGGAGTAAATCGTGTGATCTTTGCTGACGCCATGAACCTTGCCCTGAAATATTTTTATTCCCTTGAACAGGACTACGGCTGCCTGAATATCATAGACTACTTCTCCGATTGTGCAGTTATTAAGCTGATGAACGGGCAGTCAGTACATGGTTGCTGAGGTTACCCGCCTGGTGAGTTACTCGGTCAGTCTGTACTGGAATTCGGCAACGATATTCAACCTTGAAAGGTTAAAGTGCCGGGGAAGGGGATCGTAAGGGGCCGCTGCTTTGACCGCACCAATGGTTTCCCCATCGAGTAATTTAGAACCTGAGGATGTCATGATAACCGGGTCCAGCAATGCACCGCTCTTGGTAATAGAAAATTTAACTACGGCAACCCCCTCTTCCTTTTGTTCATAGGCTTTTTGTGGATACGTCCATATATTCTCTATCTTTTTCTTTATTTTTCTCAGGTAAGAAATATACCTGTCATCGTTGCTGTCCAGAGCGGCCGTCTTTTCGAGGTATTCGCTACTGGTTGTTTCTCCCTCAATCTGAGGCTGAGGCGGCTCCACTTTCTCTTTTTCTCCTCGATTTTTACCAGGCCTTTTCCATGGTTCTTTCAGATCAATAGTTAAGATGTCCTCCCTCTCGCTACCTCCCTGCATATCAATAAAGCCGGTTAGTGATAGCGTCAGCAGGTGGCCGGCAAGAGAAATCACGAGAGACAGAATTAAGATTTTTTTTGCAGGCATTTCGGAGATATCCCTTTTGGCTAGGATAAATATATGCTAATGAGGTGACAAAAAGCAACAAAACGATAGAAACTGCTCTTTCCTTTCCCGAGAGCTGATCCCCGCTGACTGAATAGGTTTTTTCTCTAAAACTGTCGTTATCTGCCCCGAGAAGTTACAAAAGTGTTGCTCCCTCTGGTATTACCAGCCTGGTCGTGACAGATAACATATTTATATAATTGATTAATATTTTATTGGCATCACTTTTGCTGTAAAATAACGGAGAAACAATAAAATTACTTAGGAGGTAAAAAAATGATCTGTAAAACTGCTGAAGATGTAAAAAAGATTGTTAAGGAGAAAAATGTCAGTTTTATTCAATTCTGGTTTGTAGATGTTCTCGGTATCTTGAAGAGTTTTGCGATTACTCCATCGGAGTTGGAGGAAGGGTTGACGGAAGGTATGGGGTTCGATGGCTCTTCTATTGAAGGATTCGCCCGGATCGAAGAGAGTGACATGATCGCCAAACCCGATCCCACAACCTTACAGTTCTTGCCCTGGAAAGGTACGGAAAGGCCTGTCTGCAGAATGTTTTGTGATATCTTGAACCCCGATGGAACCCCTTATGAAGGCGATCCTCGTTATGTACTGAAAAGGGTTTTAAAACGTGCCGCTGATATGGGTTATACCTTTTATGCGGGACCGGAACTTGAATATTTCTACTTTGAAAGCAGCGAAACCCCAAAGATTATTGATAAGGGCGGATACTTTGACACCCGGCCTTTAGACAAGGGAGGTGACTTAAGAAGAGACACGATCTTTGCCCTTCAGGATATGGGGATTCAGATAGAATACAGCCATCATGAAGTTGCACCGAGCCAGCACGAGATTGATATGCGATACGACGAGGGCTTGAAGATGGCCGATAAGACCATCACCCTCAGAATGGTGGTCAAGGAAGTGGCGAGACAGCACGGCTACTATGCCACCTTTATGCCCAAGCCTTTATTGGGCCAGAATGGGAGTGGCATGCATACCCATCAGTCTCTCTTTAAAGGGGATAGTAATGCCTTTTATGATTCCCAGGATAGCTTCAATCTCTCCCCGTTGGCGAAAAATTATATCGCCGGTATCATGAGACATGCGCGGGAAATTACAGCCGTCCTTAACCAGTGGGTCAACTCTTACAAAAGACTGGTCCCCGGCTACGAGGCGCCGGTATATATTGCCTGGGCCAGGCGGAATCGCTCCACTTTGATCAGAGTTCCCATGTACAAACCGGGAAAAGAAAAAGCAACCCGGATTGAATTTCGTTCTCCCGACCCGGCCTGTAACCCCTATCTGGCCTTTGCCGTCATGCTGGCTGCCGGATTGAAAGGAATCGAGGAAAACCATCCGCTACCGGAACCGATCGAAGAGGACATCTATGAGTTTACCCCGGAGAAGCGCAGGGAGATGAACATACAGGAGCTGCCGGGAAATCTCTACGAGTCTATCTGTGAGGTTGAGAAGTCTGAACTGGTAAGAGAAGCCTTAGGGGAGCATATTTTCAACAAGTTCATTGAAAACAAAAAGATTGAATGGGATCGTTACCGGATTCATGTGACAGAGTATGAGATCGAAAAGTACCTTCCCATCATGTAGGAAGTAAGGAGGTGCGTAATTGAGGAGTTTGATAAAAGGGGTGAGATTGCCCGTTGTTTTAGCTCTGTTTTCGATAATTGTAATCGCCATACCAGCCCTGGCGGAAGAGAAGGACAGACCGCGAGCAGAACTCTCTGTTGCCGTGTTGAGTCAATACATCTGGCGGGGACAGGAGCTGACGAGAAACAGTATCGTTGTTCAGCCTTCGATTACGGTTGCTTATAAAGGCTTTTATGTCAATCTGTGGAGTAATCTGGACACAGAGCCTTACTCAAGGTCGGATGCCAACTACTCCACTACCTGGACGGAGACGGATTTCAAACTTGCCTACAGTAAAAATCTTGGCTTGGTAAAGGTAGAAGCGGGATACGGCTATTATGGCATGTCCGCTCCCAATCCTGATGCGCCTGATTTACCCGATACTCAGGACATTTTTTTAGAACTGGGGTTGAATACACTTCTTTCACCCACTTTTTCCATTTCCAAGGATGTCAGCCACGACCATCAGTGGTACCTTCTCCTCGAGATTTCTCATGCCTTCCAGTTTACCAGGACTGTTTCCCTTAACCCTACAACGTAACATGAAAACCGCCACTTAATGCCTTTTTCCTGTGACAA
>JASEGZ010000052.1 GCA_030018935.1 Syntrophales bacterium | reverse complement strand
TTACCCCTTTAAACCTCTCCCCTTCCAAGCCTTTATATTGGGTAGCCTCCACCTCTTATGGTCGCTATAGCTATATAATACAATATGGCCAAAGATTTGTTGAACTATTTTTGATTTTTCAAAGAGCAATTAAAGAAGACTTTACAGAACTATGCGGTGGTCAACCCTAATTTAGTCCAAATTTAGTTATATAATACTTTAAAAACCCGCAAGCCCTTGATATTCAAGCGATTACAATTTCTGTGTTTCATAACTAGGAAACTTCCGCTAGGGATACTTACTTTCTTAAGGGCGTCCCCCTTTACTTTATTAGTCCCTCTTTATTACCTTACTTTACTCTTTACTCAGAGAGGTAGGTCATGGGGATTATTTTGTCGTGGTATCCTTGATCCTGTTTTTATCGTCCAGAAGTATACATTTCGGAGACCATTCTTTCACAGCATCGTCATCAACAAGGACATAGCTAACAATAATTATACTATCACCTTTGGAAACCTTTCTGGCTGCTGCTCCATTCAGGCATATTATGCCGGAGTTCCTCTTGCCCTTCATCGTATAGGTAGAAAACCTCTCGCCATTGGACACATTATATATGTCTACTTTTTCATAGGGCAAGATATCCGCAGCCTCCATCAGAGATTCGTCAATGGTTATACTGCCTTCATAATCAATGTTGGCATCAGTCACGGTGGCCCTGTGGAGTTTTGATTTTAGCATAATTCTCTGCATGGTAATCACCTTCCTCCTTAAGAAAAAAATCCTTCCCGTAATTTGATTTTCCTTATATTTACATGTCGAGGGCTTCCCCGAACACATAATTGTCTATCAGTCTCGTTGACCCGACCTTAACCGCCAGGGCTAAAACCGCCTCACCTTCCAGATATTCCACATCTTTCAGTGTGGTCGTGTCACAGATCTTTGCATAATCAATGATGGTATGGGGATATCTCTTTATGTACTTTTCGACCTCTCCCAGTATCTTTCCCGCATCCCTTTCTCCATCTTCGTAAAGTCCCTTAGCGATAATGAGAGAGCGGCTTAAACTCAACGCTGATTCCCTCTCATGGGCCTTCAGGTAGACGTTTCTCGAACTCATCGCCAGACCGTCAGCTTCCCTCACTGTAGGCATACCAACGACTTCTAAGACGATATTAAGATCCTGCACCATCCGTTTAATAGTTATAAGTTGCTGGAAATCTTTCTTGCCAAATATCGTTACATGGGGCTTAACAATGTGGAAGAGCTTTGTACAGACTGTTGTAACGCCCCGGAAATGACCCGGTCGCAAAAACCCACAGAGGTTCTTGGTTACCTCTTCCACATCCACGAAGGTTTGATACTGTTCCGGATACATCTCTTCGTTTTCAGGACAAAAAATCACAGCGGCTCCCACATCCTCGGCAAGTTTTCTGTCTCTTTCAAAGTCCCTCGGATACCTTGCAAAATCCTCACCGGGACCAAACTGCATCGGGTTGACATAGATGCTGACTACCAGATACTCTCCCCGTTTTTTCCCTTCTTTCATCAAACTCAAGTGTCCTTCGTGGAAATACCCCATCGTGGGAACAAAGGAGATTTTCTTACCACTATTCCTCGAGAACTCGGAAAATGACTGCATCTCTTTTATAGATCGGACAATTTTCATAAATCATAAGTCCCATAAAAAAAGCCCCTACGTCGAAGACGAGAGGCTAATACATTCCAAGTAAATCAAACTCTTTAACCTTCCGTCCCAGTCCGCAGCCGGATCCAAGCGGTAAGTTATATTTAACCTAAAAAACTATATCTGTCAAGATTTTTTTCTCTGACCAGCTCCGCCCCTTTCCTCATGGCCTGTTTATCAATGGAAAGTAAAGCCGTATTTCCCTTGTTCGCCATTTTCCTCTCCAATGCCTCCTCGCAAAGCGGGAGTGGCACTGCCTTTGTCATCTCGAGATATGCACCCAGAAAGACAAAGTTAGCTGCCCGGCTGTTGCCAAGGTCGGCGGCAGTTTTTGTGGCGGGGAGGTAGCCTACCTTCAGATCGTCTCTGCTGACCCTTTGCGTCACGAGAGAACTGTCCAGCATCATCAAACCATTTGATTTCACCCTTTTTTCAAACTCTCCCAGGGTTGTTTGACCGAGTAAGATCACGGCGGAAGGTTGAAGTATTGCCGGAGAGGTTATCTCCCTGTGGGAAAGAATGACAGTGCATTCGCTCTCGCCCCCCCGCATCGCTGCCCCGTAGTTGGGAAAGTACGTAACGTACCGGTATATGGACATCCCTGCTTCTGTTAGAAGCCGGCCGATTATCAGGGCCCCCTGTCCCCCGCGTCCCGCGATGGTAAGTTCAAAATAGCCTTCACCTTTTTCCACGGCATTTTACCTCCACTCCTCTGGTAGCTCGATAACATCCACGTTCTTGAACTCTCCTAAGGGATACTCTGCTATCATCTTTTCAGAGATAAACTTTATACAATCAGGGGGACTGAGTCGCCAGTTAGTGGGACAGGCGGAAAGGAACTCCACAAACCCATAGCCAATACCATCTATCTGTTTCTGAAAGGCCGTTTTCAGGGCTTTCCTGGCTCGTCGAAAGTTAGCCGGACTATGGACAGTGCAACGGGCGGAATAGGCCACGCCTTTCATGGTAGCTGCCAGTTCGGCGGTGTGTAAAGGGAAACCTGCTGTCCTGGGGTCTCGTCCCTCGGGAGTAGTAGTGGTTTTCATCCCTATCAGGGTAGTGGGGGCCATCTGACCTCCTGTCGTTCCGTAACAGGCATTGTTCAGGAAGATAGTGGTGAGTTTTTCCCCGCGGATTAAGGCATTCATAAAGCAACCCAGGCCGATAGATCCCAGATCCCCATCTCCTTGAACGGTGAAGACAACAGTCTCGGGGTGGATACGCTTGATGGCTGTTGCCATCGCAGGGGCGCGTCCATGAGGGCAGGAGGTAAAGTCAACATCAATGGAAACGGGAAAGGGCCCGAAGCTGCAACCGACACCAGCAAGACCTACAGTTCTGCCTTCAATTCCTAATTCTTCAAGTACCTCACAGATCAGCCGTACGATTATTCCATAATGGCAGCCGGGACAGAAAAAACTGAAGGGGAGAGGAACCCTTAACTTTGGTGTTCCCCAGACCTTCTTTCGGCTAACTATTTTCTCTGTCATATCAAGCCTCTTATTTTCTCTAAGATGTTTTCCGGGTAAATGATCCCCGATCCCCCGGTCATTATATCGCCCTGGGGTGTATAACGGCCCCATATACCGAGAAGATGGACGGGGACTTTCCCCTGGCAGATACACTTCACGTCTTCCACGAGTTCACCCGGACTGTCCTCAACCACCAGGACCTTTCCTACCCGGCAGGCCGCTTGACGAAGGGCCTCCTCAGAGAAGGGCCAGAGGGTTATGGGACGGAACAGTCCTACCCTGTGACCTTCGGCCCGGGCCATATCTACTGCCCTTTTTGCCATTCTCGCTGACGAACCATAAGCTAACAAGAGGAGAACGGCATCCTCGTCTCTGTAAGTTTCATGCTTGATCTCTTCATCTTTTATCTTCTGATACACTTCGGCCATGTGATGGTAATAGCGGGGAGGTACCCCCCCGTAGCTGAAAGCGGCAGAAACGTAGCATCTTCGCCTGCCACCCTTAAAAGCCTTTCCCTTCAGAGCCCAGTCCTTCTCGGGCGGGGGTTCAAACTCTAATTTCCTCAGCTCGACCACCTCTGCCATACGTCCGATGATGAAGTCGGTAAGCACCAAAACCAGTACTCTGTATTTATCCGCCAGGTGGAAGGCAAGCTGCATATAGTCAAAGCACTCCTGGCTGGAATAAGGGGCAAGTATGATGCAGCGGTAGGCGCCATGTCCGCCACCTTTGGTGACCTGGCGATAATCTGTCTGGCCATGTTGACCACCGGTACCTATCCCTGGTCCCATCCTCATGACATTAACTATTACTGCCGGCACCTCTGCCTCGGCAATGTAGGAAATCCCCTCTTGCATCAAACTAAAACCGGGACTTGAGGTAGAAGTCATCACCCTTGCCCCGGCAAGGGCGCCGCCATATACCATGTAGACCGAGGCAGCCTCAGATTCAGATTGAACGAAAACTCCCCCGATCTTGGGTAACTCCCGGGACATAAACTCCGGGATCTCATTCTGAGGGGTAATGGGATAACCAAAAAAGTAGTTACAGCCACCAGCTATAGCTCCCCGGGCTATCGCTTCATTACCATCAATCAGCAACCTTTCAGTCATACCAATCTAACTTCCTTTCAGATAGCACGTAGGGACGAGGAGCGAGGATTGAAGGGCAATTCTGATCCCTGACCTCTGTACCCCCTGAATTAGATAACCTTTTCCGCTCTTAATCGGACAATATCTTCACTCGTGTAACCCATCAGTTCTTTATAAACTACCTCATTATCCTGGCCAAGGAGTGGTGAGCGTCGCTATAGTTCACAACATTACAGGATATATCAACTATTATAGGGGCACTACCGGAAAATACGGGATGTTTAAATTACCTCTTCATCTTTTAACTTTATAATGTCCTCCCAGCTATAGTCGAGGATCTCCTGCAGGATCTCTTCGGTATGCTCGCCGAACTCAGGAGCGGGCCGGGTTATAAACGCCGGCGTTTCACTGAAGATAACGGGGAAGCCCATCTCCCTTATCTTGCCCATGGTGGGATGGTCAAATTCGGTGATGTAATTATTGGCCAATATCTGGGGATCATCCTCAAGTTCGTCAATGTTATTAAGCCGGGAATAAATGATATTATTTTTCTTGAAGACCTCCATCCACTCCCCTCTCGTTTTGGTAATGAAGGTGTCATCGAGGATTTGGACAAGTTCCCCGGCATTCTTGTTTCTCGTATCCATACTGTCAAACCGGGGGTCTTTTTCCAGATCTTCCAGACCCATTGCTTTGCATACATTAGGCCAGAATTTGTCCGGCTGGAGGTGAGCCATGGCAATCCATTTACCATCCTTGCACTTATAGTGGTTCCATAGGGGATTGCCCACCTTTTTACGGGCAATTCTCATGGACGGTATTTTGGAAATGCAGCGCATGGAGACAACCAGCCCGAGAAGTTGCAACATGGCGCCTAAAATAGAGGCATCCACCTTTTGCCCGATGCCGAAGCGTTCCCTGGCGAGTAGAGCTGCCAGAACACCCCAGCTCGTCATAACGGCTCCCATCTGATCGCCGATGCCACCCTGCACCATCTGTGGGTCCATATCCGGTTCCCCGGCAATGAACATAATCCCCGAACGGGCTACGCCGGTATAATCAGCCGAGGGATCAGAGGCGTCGGGGCCTTTTGGTCCCCAGCCGGAGGCATGGACGTAGATAAGCTTGGGATTGTATTTCTTGAGGGTTTCATAATCCAGGCCCATCCTCTCGGCGACCCCCATCCGGAAATTATGCACGAAGACATCAGACTTTTCTGCCAGCCTGTAGATGAGTTCCTTGCCCGGTTGCTTGCCCAGGTCAATGGTAATGCACCGCTTTCCCCTGTTATTGTTCTCATAGTAGGGGTTACGTCCCACACCACCCCCGATCAGGGTGCCGATCATCTTCATCATCCCCCGTGCCGGGTCGCCTTCAACCCGGTGCTCTATCTTGATGACATCAGCTCCCAGGTCCGCCAGCATCGCCGTAGCCACCGGACCTTGCTGGAATATTGTCCAGTCGAGAACGCGAATTCCATCGAGTGGTCTTGTCATGTTTCCCTATACCTCCTTTTCTTATTTGACTGCCATTGAAGGATATGCAAAAACATGGGCCCTGTCAATGAAAATAGTACCCCGATCTACCGTCTAAATTTTCAGATCCGGTTCTTTATGCCTGGTTAACTGGTTAGCTTGACAGAGAGTCTCAAGGAGGTTAGAATTTAACACCTGATTATGACTGACATCATTGACCATAAGTTACACGAGTGGGCGCGGGGCAAGAGTGCAAGGGATGTGCTGATAACTATTTACTGCATGATAAGAGACATACCTTATGCCATCACCCCTGATCTCGATAACCCCGAACGATGCGTGGATATGTTCAAGCTTGGGAAGGGCTCATGCACGCCAAAGCATCTCCTGTTGGGCAGTATGTATCAAAGGATTGGTCTGGAGGTGTTGTATGCGGTTTATCCCTTCAGGTGGGACGAGTTTGGACTGCTTTACCCACCAGAGCTGAGGAAGCTGGCCGAAGCAATGCCCGTAAGCTATCACCTTGCCTGTAAAGTGGATATAGAGGGGAGACTTGTTTTAGTTGATGCCACCCTGGACTTAGGATTGGAAAAACTGGGGCTACCAGTGAACAAAGAATGGGACGGTATAAGAGATACGTTTCTTGCTATGCATCCCTGCGGCGAGGAGGAGTTATACCATCCATCGGAAGCATACCTCATGCAGCCCCGGCCGATTGATGAAAAAGCGCTTGCTTTCTACAGCAGGCTTAACTCGTGGCTGGAGGAGATAAGAGGATAAAGGGATAAAAATGTTACAGAGAAAGAGAAACGGTATTTTCCTGCCGCATTTCCAGGGTCAGAGATTGGTGGACTTTCCCCAGGCCCTTGCTGATATCCTGGATAAAGAGAATGTTAATTATTACAACGGGGTATACCGGCTTCCAGATGGCGCCAATTATGTGATGCCTGCAACTGAGGATACACTGTTGAAGGTACACTCGCAGGAGATGATAAACCTGGTGAAGCGGATGGGGAGGGGGCTCTTTGAGGGGGCTTCGTACTCCGCCGGGGTAACTGTCCAGGCCGCCCTGGAGATATACCGGGGGAATATTGATAACGCCTTTGTTTTTACCGGCTTTGGTGATCACCATGCCGGCCGGAACTATTTCGGCGGGATGTGCTACTTTAACGGCGCTGCTGTAGCTATTGCTACCCTGAGGGAAAGGGGGATGAACAGATTTGCCATTGTGGATACCGACAGCCACCATGCCGATGGTACCAGGGATATCTTCGGCCAGGATAGAGAAGTGCTTCATATCTGCTTCTGCTTCCAGGACTACAGTGACGGGAACAATAATGTTGATGTAGCTATCCCCTGTGGTATAGAGGATGAAGCTTTACTGCAAAAGCTGAGGGGGGAATTTGTCCCGCGGGTAAACGCCTTCCGCCCCGAACTCATCTTCTGGGAGTTCGGTTACGATGCCACCCGGGGAGAGTATGGCGATAAGGGATTGACCAGGGACTGCCATCTGGAAATTACCAGAATAATCAAGGCAACCGCCGACGCCCTTTGTCATGGCAGATTGATCACTATCCTCTGCGGCGGCTCCAGCCGCTACCTGGCAACCTATATAATTCCCGGGATCATCGCCCATATGGCTGAACTTGATTAGGGAGCTAAAGTGAATTTTTTAAGTTTCAACTTTAGGCACTTTTCCGGTTTATCCAGGTTAGGGAGCTACACGTAGATTATGGGTAACTTAGCGGCCGATCTCATCCTGGCAAGGGGTAATGTGCTCACATTGAATCCCGCCTGTCCCCGGGCTCAACTGGTTGCCATGCGGGATGACATGATCCTCTCCGTAGCGACGAATGAAGCCCTTCCCGCGCTTAGAGGTACGGGAACAGAGGTTATCGTCTTAAACGGCAGGACAGTTCTTCCCGGTTTCCATGATGCCCATTGCCACCTTGTCGCCTTTGCCGAAAGCCTGCTTGTCCCCAACCTTATCCCCCCGTCGGTAAATTCCATCTCTGATATTCAAGGCGAGATTCGGAGATTATCCGGGAATTTACCACCGGGAAGCTGGATAAGAGCCAGGGGGTACGACGAATTTTACCTCAGGGAGAAACGGCATCCGACGCGCAAGGACCTGGATGAGGCGACAACTGTCCACCCTGTAAAGCTCACCCACCGCTCAGGGCATGCCCACGTGCTGAACAGCCTGGCTCTGACATTTACGGGTATCTCCAGGGAGACCCCGGAGCCGCCTGGCGCCATGATTGAGCGGGACCTGGAGACGGGTGAGCCCAACGGCGTCCTTTACGGCATGGGTGACTACCTGACAAATGTGGCGCCGTCACTGAATGATCACGAGTTAGAGCGAGGTATAGGACTGGCCGGCGAGAGGCTCCTCTCCTCGGGGATAACTTCTGTCCAGGATGCCTCTGCCTCCAATGACCTCCGACGTTGGCAGATGTTCCAGCGCTGGAAGGATGAGGAACGCTTAAAGCCGAGGGTGGGCATGATGCTGGGGGTGGAAACCTTCAACCGGCATCGGGAGGAGGGACTTCTTCCTCAGACAGGCGATAACCAGCTCAGACTGGGTGCGGTAAAGATAATCCTCGATGAGACCAAGGGTTACCTGAATCCACCCCGGGAAGAGCTAAACCGGAAGGTCCTGGAGATTCACCAGGCCGGCTTTCAGGTTGCCCTGCACGCCCTCGAGGAGACTACCGTAGAGGCAGCCTTTCTGGCCCTAGAATATGCGCTCAAGAAATTACCCCGCCGTGACCACCGCCATCGGATAGAGCATTGTTCGGTATGCGGGCCGGCAATGGCGAAACGACTGGCCTCCCTCGGCATCGCTGTTGTCACTCAGCCGGCTTTCATTTACTATAACGGCGAGAGGTATCTCAAGACGGTGCCGGAAGAACAGCTCCGGCATCTGTACCCTCTGGCTACCCTCATCAAGGCGGGTCTCAAGGTATCCGCCGGTTCAGACGCCCCCGTGGTTTCCCCGGAACCGCTGACCGGCATCTATGCCGTCGTTTCCCGCACGACAAGGACGGGACAAGAACTCCTGCCCGATGAGCGCATCCCGCCATTGGCGGCAGTAGGGATGTACACTCAGGGCGCCGCCTATGCCTCCTTTGAGGAGGCGATCAAGGGCTCTATTGTACCGGGTAAGTTGGCTGACCTGATAGTATTGAGTGGCGACCCTACCGGGGTGAGCCCTGAGGAGATAAGAGATCTACAGGTGGAAATGGTTATCGTTGGCGGGAAGATTGTATGGGGAATGGGTCTTTAGGCAATGATCCCCTTCTCGACATATTGACGGAATTCATCCTCATCCAGGCTCAGCAAGTCCTGATAGACATAGCGGTTATCCTGTCCTAACAGGGGGCCGGCCCGCCGGAAGCAGGGGCAACAATTCGTTACTATTCCCAGGAGAAATACCACCCACACACGCCGTAAATTGAACCAGATGCTTTCAAACACTTACTGCCTGGATTGCAATCTGTGTCAAACTGACATGCCATAGCAACTGCCTGCAGAATGAACATTATTGATAGCACAAGCGCAACAAACATTAATCTTCTCATTTCACTTCCTCTGTTTTGTCTCCCATCCTTTAGGCATACATGGTTCATGGGGCTGCTAACGGCAAAGCTCAACGGCTGGCACGGCTTTTTGTGCCAGTCCGCTGGAGCGATTTGTTAGGCGATTTTTTTATTTTTATAGAATCTAAATATAAAGTGTCAGGGCATATATCCTGTTCATGTGGCCATATTACAGTTCCATATGACGCCCTCGCCTGTTGAAAATAAATTTTGTCTTTCAACTCACTGAATACACCGAAATTAAGCAAAGGACTGCAATCATATATCCCGACTTCCCCACTGGAAAATATTATCTCAAGCTTATAGTTATCTCTTGCCTTTACTGCTTTCACTCTTGGATTCATAGTTTACCTCAATGGATCGATTTTAAACGGCTGCTGTCCGCTAACTGCCAAATCCCAGTCAGCCATAAGTTCATCTTTGTGAATTTCAATCCAAGCCAAAACCAATCGCATTTTGGCTGGAGGCAATTCTCCTTCAAAGAGTTCACCGTCAGGGATTGAAATCACAGCTTCGCTATTCTGATATTTCACATGGATGTGCGGCTGTTTATGCTTCTTATTGTCAATAAAGTAAAGCGATACAACTATACCGAAAAACATTGATATTACTGGCATATTTTTTTCCTTATATTTATAGCCTAACGTAGAGATAACCCGCGCCGCCGAGAGTAAGCGGGAAACCACAGCCTGATCCCGGCGTCGGGTTGATTGCCTTGTTATACTCAATATCATCAATACGAGATATCGCTACAGTCATAACAGAAATATTCCCCACCTTTCATTGAATACCCTCCCTCTCCGAGCTTAATAATGGTATTGCACTTGGCGCATATAGTCGGTTCATATGAAGGGATATCCTTTAATTTCTCAAAATTGTACTCATTTGTGCCATACCAAACGTACATTTCCGTCTCGATAGATTCTCGACATTTCTGGCAGGTCTGCCAATCATGGCCATCATGATCTTCATTATAGTGATAACCACACAATGTATATCGCCTGTGATTTCGGTGACAGCTATTCGTGGCATAGGAGAAAAGAACATATTTGTCTTCATCATCGCATATCCACTGACCACAGCATTCCGTTTTGGTCAGCTTTCCTCTCTTTCCACAGAGTCCACATCTTGGGGAATCAGGGCTTATCCTTTTTTTGGATTTCTTTGGCATCTCCTTTCGAGGCTTGCCAGATTTTCTTTTTGTCATAAACAATCTCCATGAGTATAACGCTGGAGCTCACTGGCGGGGATGAAGCAACAGCGGAATCCCCGTCCAGTGGAGCGTCTGGTTAGGCGGTGTTTTGCCTTTGTTCATCTGTTGAGCAGGGACTTGATAGCACGCAAGAAACTCTCCGCAGCCTGAATCGCCCGCTCCGCTTGTGGCTGAGACACATGTGCTGTGCCCCCATAATCCCCAACATTGCGTATTTCAAAAAGCCAGTTCAAATCCTTGCCCTGTTCCTTGCTCAATTTCCCCGTCTTGACAAATCGCTGATGAATCGAAGCAATGATCCCGCTATGCTTGCTGAAATCCAAACCCCCGTTGAGCAAAACCGCTGTGGCTCCGTAAAAGGCTGCATAATACGCACGCGACGCTGCAAAATCGTGGTAGCCTTTGACAGCCAGGTCTTTAGCCGCTTGGATAGATTGCTCTGCTCGTTCAAGATTGGCGGCAATTTCCTGCTCGTATTCTGACGTCATACCAGTATTCCTTCCCGTTTTGCGTTTCGATAGAGTTGAATACTTCCGCTCTCAAATTCATCCGGAGGAACGGGTTTGGCAGAAATAAGCTGCTCTGACTCTAATTGGATGGGATACAGCACATCTATAACTTGACGCAGTTCTGAAAAATAGTCGAAGGGTTTGCTTAACAAAACGAGCAAATCAATGTCACTCATTGAGTCAGCTTGGTTGCGTGCTACAGACCCATACAGAATCAGACCCTTGAGCTGAGAACCATAATGGCTTTCAAGAGCCGCTTTGCATTTTCTTACCACTTCACTTATTGTTGCCATTTGAATTACCCTCTTTCAATTCGTGTGCGCGCCCAACGGTTTCGGGCTTTGCGAAGTGCGAAACATTTGGGCAAGCGGAGTGAGCCGCAAAGCCCGTGTTAGGCGATGCGGCGGCATTTTGTTTTGAAGCCTTACGGCTTACTGTCGCCATCATTTCGTTACTCGACGTAGATAGTCTCGAATTTCCTCTTTATACCAGAAAATTCTATCAAAATATCTGTACTTCCTTTTTTCAAAGCCTTAATGGTTACTGTGGGGCCTATCGTTGGCGTAATCTCCACAACCCCGGGGTTAGTTGGTGACCAAGTAGGACCTATCCCTATATCATTATCCTTTTGGTCACGACCCATTGCAGTAAGCACGATTGATCCGCCCACATTAATCGTAGGTAACATCGCCTCACCACGTGCTTTACCAACCTGACCTGGCAGAAGTTCCCCATTAAATACCATAATCTTCGCTAAAGGTCCTGTAACAGGAATACCTGTTTCCTGTCTTACCTTTTGAGCAATGTCTGCACAACCACCTAATAATGCGATTGTAACCAGTGCCACCATCATTGTTCCGATTCTTCCTTTCATCTCATTCATGACTTACCTCCATTCTTTTTTTGCCGGCGTTTCGCCTAACGTAGAGTTAAGCCGCCGGGCCGGAGATGATGTTGTAAGCCACAGAAGGAATTCCCGGTCGGCTTGAATGACTGGTTCGGCCTTTAATAAATGCAGGCATCAAGAATGGAGAGAACCGCGTCAAGCATCCCGCCCGAAGCCTTCCCTATAAGCTTAGCCTTACGTGCACGAAAATCGATGGACTTCACTTGCTCAACCATGACAAATCCGCTTATGTCGAGGTTATCCGTTACAGCCACATGGAAAGGGTAGCCCCTATCTGTCGTAGTTAAGGGGCAAACAATTGCAAGGCCCGTTCGTTCGTTAAACAGGGTATTGCTCACAACCAGGGCAGGGCGACGGCCCCTCTGCTCGTGACCAGACTGTGGGTCGAATGTAACGCCAACGAAGTCCCCTTTCTTCGGAACGTAAGGTCTCACTTACCACACCTCCCGGCCAACTGGTCCGCCCCAATCAGCCTCTCCTGACTCGTAGTTCTGGGGTATGCGTAACACCAGTTCTTGCAGGCTCTGTCCGCCGCGGATACGCCTCACGGGAGCAATAACAATCACACCATCCCGCGCGGATACATCAACGTCGTCGCCGACCGAAATGCACGCGTCCTCAAGCACCTGTCTGGCAAGGCGTAACCCCTGACTGTTCCCCCATTTCTGAATCTTTGTCACCATGATTGCACCTCCTATAGGCTATCCGAAGTATAGCCCACAGGAAAGATTATGTCAAGTCATGCTTTG
>JASEGZ010000051.1 GCA_030018935.1 Syntrophales bacterium | reverse complement strand
TAGTTGGAGATAGCGAATCAAAGAGCGTTACAATAAATTGGCAAAGAACAAGGATAGAGTTTAATTCCTATAAGAGATGGGTTGACCTATGGAGGGAAGAATGATGAAAATTGTCCAAGAGAAGAGGAAAAAGGGAAGCGAGAGAAAAAGTATTGCCCTACCTGCAGTTGACGACGTACAAATTCAGGAAATCAGCAAGGAATTTTTTCCAGAATGGATTGTCCAAGATGGAAAAGATTGGATATGCCCTATCTGCGAGCGCCCTCATCATAAGGAACCAGGCCCATTCATTTATGGGGCAACAGTTCGCAAAAACGAGAGTGCTGTTTCATTATGGGTGCAATCCTTGGGTTGCTGTAGATGGGAGCAGTGCTTCCCTTTCAAGAAAATTAAAGAGCGAAAGGTAAAGGCATCAGATTTGATTCCAGTATTAAGAAGGAGCTTCTATTCCCGATGAAACCTATCCAAAGAAGAAATGGCACCAAAACAAGTGCTTTCGGCTCTCCAGGAAGAATCAACCACGACTCCACCTCATTTTATACGAGTAGGTTATACGAAGGATTGCCTAAGGAGGAGACCGTTGAGTATATAGAGAATTCTATCCCACCTGAGTTTCTGAATAAAATCTTTTGTAAAACGAGCGAAAACATGGAGGAATTACCAGACAATAGCGTTCATTTGATGGTTACTTCTCCACCTTACAATGTAGGAAAAGAATACGATGAGAATCTCACTTTGAACGAGTACAGAGGGTTTTTGAAAAGGGTATGGAGTGAGGTTAAAAGAGTCCTTGTCCCTGGTGGAAGGGCATGCATAAATATTGCCAATCTCGGGAGAAAGCCATACATCCCACTTCATGCCTTTATTGTTGAGGACATGCTGGAGTTGGAGTTCTTAATGCGCGGTGAAATTATCTGGAATAAAGCCTCCAGTGGCAGTCCTTCAACCGCTTGGGGTAGCTGGCTTTCCGCTAAAAATCCAACCTTGAGAGATATCCACGAATATATTTTAGTCTTTTCTAAAGGTATGTTTACAAGAGGAAATCCGGGGAGGAAAAGCACAATTTCCAAGGAGGAGTTTCTTGGATTCACCAAAAGTGTCTGGACATTTGCTGCAGAGCCAGCAACAAAAGTGGGGCACCCAGCACCGTTCCCGGTAGAATTGCCTTATAGACTAATTCAACTTTATACTTTTGAGGGGGAAGTAGTCTTAGATCCATTTATAGGTAGCGGACAGGCTGCAATCGCATCAGTAAAAACAAAGCGCCACTTTGTGGGATATGACGTAAATGAAGGGTATGTAAAGTTGGCGGAAAAGCGAATTAAAAAATTCTCTTTAGAGTTTAATGCTCCCAAGTTGTTTGAATTTGCTTAAAAAAGGATGATAGAAATGGCGAAACGGCTTATAACACAACATAAAATCGCTATCGCTCACCCAATGTTTCGCAAAAATTTGTTTTATGCTGGGGACCTTAGATGAAAAAAGGGGGATTTATGTTTAAAGGAGCCATCGTGGCGATTGTTACCCCTTTTAAGGAGGGAAAGGTTGATGAAGGGGCGTTGAGGGAACTGATCGAGTTTCAGATCGCAAATGGAACCGATGGAATTGTTCCCTGTGGAACTACCGGTGAGTCCAGCACCCTGTCCTATGAAGAGCATGACAGGGTGATTGAGATTACGATAGACGCCGTGAAAAAGAGGGTACCGGTGATTGCCGGTACCGGTTCCAACAGCACCGAGGAGGCATTGCGGCTGACCAGACACGCCTATAAGGCAGGCGCCGATGGTGCATTGCTGGTTTGTCCCTATTACAACAGACCCACGCAGGAAGGGTTGTATCAGCATTACAAGACCATCGCGGAGAATATACTGCTCCCGATTATCCTGTACAATATCCCCGGCAGAACGGGGGTCAATCTCCTGCCGGAGACGGTGGCAAGGCTCTCTAAAATAGACAATATCGTGGGTATCAAGGAGGCATCCGGTTCCCTGACACAGATTGGTGAGGTGATCAATCTCTGTGGAGATGATTTTGATCTCCTCTCGGGGGATGATATTATCACTCTGCCGATCCTGGCGCTCGGCGGCAAGGGGGTGATCTCTGTCGTCTCCAACGTGGCACCTGCCGATGTGGCCGCGATGGTTGACGCCTCCGAAAACGGGGATCTCAAAAGGGCAAGGGAATTACACTATAAGTTGGCTTCACTGGTCGGTGCCCTCTTTATGGAAACCAATCCTGTTCCTGTCAAGGCCGCTCTGGCCATGATGGGGAAGATCGAATACGACGTGAGGCTTCCCCTGTGCAGAATGTCAGATGCCAACTACGAAAAGCTAAGAAAGGCCATGCTGAATTATGGGCTTATCTGAAGAGGGCTTAAGGGCCCAATGTTTGCCTGAATTTTAAAAATAAGGGTATTTCCATGGTAAAAGCGATCGTTACCGGGGTTGGCGGGAGGATGGGAGGCAGAATTATCAGCCTGATCTCCGGCGCCGGGGATATAGATTTAGTAGGTGCAGTGGAACAAAAGGGGCATGCCGTCATCGGCAGGGATGTGGGTGAGAGCCTCGGATGTGGCAAAATGGATGTCATCGTGGATGATCACCTTAAGACATGTATTGACAAGGGTGATGTGGTCATTGATTTTACCAGCCATGAGGCATCTCTTCGCCACCTTGAGATCGCTGTGGAAAGGCAGCGCGCCATCGTGATCGGTAGTACCGGGTTTACCGCGGAGGAGATGGAAAGGGTCAGGACGCTGGCGGTCAACACCCGGTGTGTCCTGTCACCCAATATGAGTGTAGGCGTCAATGTGATGTTTAAGGCCCTCGAATATGTGGCCGGAATCCTCGGGGACGATTACGATGTGGAGATTACAGAGGCCCATCACCGTTTAAAAAGAGATGCACCGAGTGGCACAGCCATCAGGATGGCCCAGATCGTCGCAGGAACCTTAGGGAGGGACCTGGCAGAAGTTGGTGTTTACGGTAGGAAGGGCATTATCGGTGAAAGGACGAAGGCCGAGATAGGTATCCAGACATTGAGGGCTGGTGACATCGTGGGAGAGCACACCGTTATGTTCGGCGGTGTTGGTGAGAGACTTGAATTCGTTCATCGTGCCCACAGCCGGGATAACTTTGCCAGAGGCGCCATGCGGGCGGCAAAGTGGATCGTAGACCAGAAAAACGGTCTCTATGATATGCAAGATGTCCTGGGGCTTAAGGATAGTCGTAAGTCGTAAGTCATAAGTCATAAGTCATAAGTCATAAGTCTTGAACAGTATCAATGGTATCCGGAGTTATCAGTTTTGTGGGAATCGGTTCCAATATGGCCAACCCGGCGGAGAGGTGTCGGGAAGCCATTGACCGTATCTCAGCGGTGAGCGGTGTAAAGGTACTCCGCAGGTCTTCACTTTACAGGACAGAACCTGTCGCTTTTTTGGAACAAGAATGGTTCGTCAATGCTGTCATTGAGATAAGGACCGTTCTTGCTGCCCGTGAGCTGGCAGCCGCCATGCAGGCAATAGAAGAAGCTATGGGCAGGAAGAGGGGACCAAAGTGGGGACCAAGGGTCATAGACCTGGACATCCTGCTCTACGGGCAGGATGTCGTCAGGGATGGGAGTCTGGCGATACCCCATCCGGAGTTTCACCAGAGGCGGTTTGTTCTTGTCCCGCTGTGCGAAATTGCCGCTTATGTGATCCATCCGGCCTTCGGTGTCTCTATCAGGGGGCTGATGGAAAGGCTTCAGGACAGCAGCGTTGTAGAATTGTACCAGGAAAACTAAAACATGGTAAATGGAGCATGATATTTCGCATACTTATTGCGTTTCTTATATTTTATCTGTTATATAGGGCGGCAAAGATGCTTTTTCTCCCCGCAGGGGGGAAGTCTGATCGTCCGCCCATTTTTCGGGAGGCTATTAAAGGGGAAGATCTGGTCGAGGATCCTTATTGCCACACCTATGTGCCGTTGAGCAGCGCCTATAAGGTGTCTATAAAAGGGAGAACAGTTTACTTTTGCTCTCAGAAATGTTTTGAGAGGTACAGGTCAGAAAAAGAGTGGGAGGAGAATGCCTGATGAAATTTTTTATTGATACGGCAAATATCAAGGAGATTAAAGAAGGCATCAGCCTGGGGATGGTCGATGGTGTGACCACCAATCCCTCTTTGATTGCGAAAGAAAACAGGGAATTCGACGAGGTGGTAAGGGAAATTCTCGATCTGGTTGATGGTCCTGTAAGCCTGGAAGTCCTCAGTTTAGAGGCCCGGGCAATGGTGGAGGAGGGGAAGAAGCTGGCCAGGCTGGGCGATAATGTGGTCATCAAGGTTCCCATCACGACAGAAGGATTAAAAGCCACCAGGATTTTTGCCGATGAGGGGATTCGTGTCAATCAGACCCTGATTTTCTCTCCACTCCAGGCCCTGATGGCGGCCAAGGCTGGTGCAGCCTATGTAAGTCCCTTCGTGGGCAGGCTCGACGATATTTCTCATAACGGTATGGAGCTTGCGGAACAGATTATCACGATTTTCAACAACTACGGTTTTGAAACGGAGGTTATTGTTGCCAGTGTGAGACACCCTCTTCATGTCCTTGAAGCCGCCCTCATGGGCGCCGATATCGCTACCATCCCCTTTAAAGTGATTGCCCAGATGGCGAAACATCCCCTGACCGATAAGGGAATAGAGATGTTTTTGGCGGATTGGAACAAAGTTCCGAAAAAATAGAACCTAAAACTGGCCATTGCACCCATAACTAATTGATAACATTAGAAATAGTATTTGGCATGGGTAAATGGTAAATTTGGTAACATATGAATATTAAAAAGGTATTGAGCTTCATTCGCCACTTTTAGGTAGAAATTGTACGAAAAAAATCATTTGACAGGCGGTCTGTAGAGTCAGAGAAATGAGGACATTTAACCTTTCCAATACCATTACCATTTTGAGGATCAGTGTCATTCCGGCACTTTTTTTTCTTCTCCCTCCCCCCGGCCCCGGTCGGACAGGAAGTCTCGTTATTGCCCTCCTGTTTATTGCGGCTGCCTTTACCGACCTGCTGGACGGTTATGTAGCCAGGAGATATGAGATTGTCACCACCATGGGGAAATTATTGGATCCCATTGCCGATAAGCTTATTATCAACACAGCGATGATTTTGATGATTCCCCTCGGCCGTATTCCGGCCTGGATTGTGGCCATTACAATTATCAGGGATATTGCAGTTGATGGTATCAGAAGCATCGCCTCGTCGGAGGGACTTGTCATTCAAGCCAGCCGGTGGGGAAAGCAAAAGACCCTGTGCCAGATCTTTGCCGTATCGGCGCTTATTATCCATTATCCGTTTCTGGGTGCAGATGCCCACCTTGTAGGCACAGTAATTCTCTATCTAGCCCTGATATTGACCATCTATTCGGGCATTGATTACTTCGTGAAGTTTTACAGGGGAGAAACCACAGTTATTTGATAAGTTTGGTATTGACAAAAAGAGTTTATCTGATATAGTTGCGCCCTACCCTAACGTAGGCGGGCGTAACTCAGCGGTAGAGTGTCACCTTGCCAAGGTGGAGGTCGACGGTTCAAATCCGTTCGCCCGCTCTATAATATCAGGCGGCATAGCCAAGTGGCTAAGGCAGCGGTCTGCAAAACCGTTATTCTCCGGTTCGAGTCCGGATGCCGCCTCCATTAGAGATAAAGGAGTTTACTCTGCAAGGTAAACTCCTTTTTATTTGGCGCCGAACCTCAGCGAGAATCTTGTGGGGATAAGGGGACGAGTTTTTATTGTGTTGAAAGCTCCTTACATTTTTCTATGAAGGGTGCTAATGTTACCTTATAATCTGCCACGATACCCCATTCGGCTACCTTGAAGATATAGGCCTCCGGGTCGGTATTGATGACTGCTATATGTTTCGAGCCGGAACAACCGGCGAGGTGTTGTACGGCGCCAGACAAAGCAACAGCGATATACAAATTAGGACTTACAATTTTGCCTGTTTGTCCCACCTGCATCGTTGTTGGTGCTAATCCTTCATCACAGGCAGCCCTTGTTGCCCCTACAGCGCCGCCCAATACCCCGGCAAGCTTCCTGAGAACATCAAAGCCTTCGACAGTCCCGATACCCCGTCCGCCGGTAACTACAATTTCTGCCTCTTCTAATTTTATCCCCTCAACCTCCTCTTTTACGGTCTCGATGATCTCGGCTTTTATCAGTGAACTTTCTATACCAATCTCCAGAGGAATGACTTCACCTTGTCGGGTATCATCTCGCTCAAGAGGTGACATCGTTTTTGGTCTTACCGTTGCCATTTGTGGTCGGGCAGTAGGGGTGATCATTACCGCATAGGCGTTACCACCGAAAACCGGCCTGGTTTGAAGCATTAGCTTTGTTTCAGGATCGATACTGAGATCAATGCAGTCCATCGCAAGTCCCCCCCCTAACCTGACGGCTAATCTCGGGGCGAGATCCCTGCCGGTATCTGTCTGACCCAGAAGCATGATAGAGGGATTCACCTGGCGACATACACTTGTTATTGCCCCGGTATAGGCATCAGAATTATAACTGTCAAGCAGCGGATTACTGACCAGATATACCCTCTGCGCCCCGTAGGCAACGGCTTGCTGGCTAAAGGGAGCAGCCTCTTTCCCTATTAAGAGGGCGCTAAGCTCCTCCCCCAGATCATCGGCAAGCCTTCTTCCTATCCCTAAAAGCTCCATCGTAATGGGAGACATTTTTCCATTTACAAACTCGGCACAAACCATTACTCCTTTAAACTCAGCCATTGACTTTTACCTCCTCATATACCCCCATACCATCAATCCTCAAAAGCTGATGGCTGGATGCTGATTGCTGAACGCTTACATTTCATCTATTCTGGATTCTGGCTCCTGGATTCTGACTATATAATCTTTGCTTTTCTGAGGCGCAATGCCAGTTCGAAAGCCGCCTCGGCGACTGTGTCCGCTTCTATGATCTGACACTTTGTTTCGCGGACGGGGATATACAACCTGAGCAACTGACTGCGCTTTACCCCCTGTAGCTCTGCGCCAATATCCTGAACGTTCCAGTTTATGATTTTAATCCTGCTGGCCTTTAAAATCCCCGCACCCGTGGGGAGGCGGGGAAGGCCTATCTCGCTGCTAACTGTGACCAGCGCCGGCATAGGCGCCTCGATGACCCTGTAACCGTCTTGAATCACCGATTCTACTCTCACCTTACTATCTTTCAAATCAACCTTTCTCGCTACGGTTACCACAGGGATACCGAGGTTTTCGGCGATGATGGAACCGACCTGACCGGCATCCCAGTCCGCCGCCTGCCGTCCGCACAGGATTAGAGAATAATCGCCTATTTTTTCAATGGCCTTCGTCAGGACAGAGGCGGTTTCGAAGCTATCCAGTTCCCCTGCCGCCTCATGCTGAATATGGATTCCTTCCTCAGCTCCTATGGATAATGCGTGCCTGATCGCACTCTTGGCGCTTGACACTCCCAGAGTCACCGCCGTCACTTTGGCCTGGTATTTATCTTTCAATTGCAGAGCAGCTTCCATCGCCCGTTCGTCAAAAACACTTGTTACGGGTGCCACCCCCTCAGGTGGCATGACCCTTTTCCCCTCAGGGTCAATCCGAAATTTAGCAGGCGGTATCTCAGGATCCGGTACCTGCTTGATACATACAATAATGTTCATTCAACTTCCCTCCTTCTGGGAGACGATTCAGATGTGGAGGGCCACGCTCCGTCGTGGCCGTTAAAAAAAGTCATATTTTCCTCTACAATCTCGGCAAGGTCCATTACCTTGAAGGTCTTATCCAATTCCTTTGCCCTGATCCCCTCGTCGAACATCTGTAAACAGAAGGGACAGGCGGTAACTACTACTTCTGACCCGGTTTTGATGGCCTCCTCGGTACGGATGCGGTTGATCTTGGTTCCCACCGGTTCCTCCATCCAGATCCTGCCGCCTCCTCCCCCACAGCAAAGCGCCCGTTGTCCGTAGCGGGACATCTCGACAACGTCAAGTTGAGGAAGTTGGCGCAAAATCTCTCTCGGTTCCTGGAAGATATCGTTATACCTGCCCAGGTAACAGGAGTCGTGATACGTTACTCTTCTCCTGTCCTGCCTTTCTGTGGGTTTCCATTTCCCGCTCTTCAGGAGTTGGGCAAGTAGTTGCGAATGATGGATGACTTCGAAAACCCCTCCCCACTGGGGATACTCGTTTTTCATGGTATTGAAGCAGTGGGGACAGGGGGTGATAATCTTTTTTACCTTGTGTTCCTCGAAGAGCGCAATGTTTTGTTGCGCCTGCTCTGCAAACAGGATTTCAAAGCCTATCCTCCGGGCAGGATCGCCGCAACAGGGTTCTTCCGCACCCCAAACGGCAAAATTCACCCCTGCGTTCTGCAATATCCTGACCAGAGATCTCGTAACCTCCGCATTGCGATCAGTTAATGCCCCTGTACACCCAACCCAGAGGAGGGTATCGGTATCCCTGCCCTTTCCCAATATATTGAGATCTAATCCGGCCATCCAGTCACCCTTGAGCCTCATGTGCTGAGCCCCCGTCCAGGGATGTCCACGGGAAAACATATTTCCCACCATGAGCTGGACAGCATCGGGCATCCTGCTTTCGGTCAGAGCCAGATTCCGGCGCATTTCGATAATCTTATCAATATGTTCCACAAATACGGGACAAGCTTCCTGACAGGCGCGGCAGGTCGTACAGGACCAGATATCATCCTCCGCGATCACCTCACCGATCAAGAGCCGGCCAATGGTCATCCGGTTATTAAACTTTTCCTCCATGTGGATCTTCATCTGCTGAATCAACCTTTTGGGGGAGAGGGTCTTGCCGCTGATATGAGCGGGACAACTTGCCTGACATCGGCCGCAACTGGTACAGGCATCGAGATCAAGGAGTTGTTTCCATGTAAAACCCTCGATATTTGCTACACCAAAGGTTTCAGCTTCCTCGAGATCGGCAATAGGCATCAGGGCGCCTTTTGGCCTGAGGGAACGGAAGAAGATGTTTATGGGAGAGACGATGACATGGAACAATTTAGAAAAGGAGAGGCCCAAATAGACGATGGTTCCGTAAAAGATGATGACGTGAAACCACCAGACACGCTGGTACCATGGCAGGAGCGAAGCATCTCCCAGTCCGAAAACTCTGGCTAGGGCAAAACCGGCAAAGGACCATCGTTCCTCCCACAGTGGCGTGGGAACAGTGGCGGAGATACGAAGCGCTTCGAGGATGAAACCGGTGATTGTCAGGAGGAAGAGCGAAATCAATACCACCGCATCATCCAGGCTGTTGTCCAGCCTTTCCGGTCTCAGGATATATCTCCTGATAGCCGCCATTATTATACCTGACAGGACAGCTATCCCCCCAAGTTCGCCCAAGAGAGAGACGACTAAATAGGGTCTCCCACGCAGGAAGGCTGCCACGTGCTCATGAAGGGCGAAGAGAGAGGTAACCAGCAGGAGCAAGAGAATGCCCCCAAAGATAAGGAGATGCATGACACCGGCATAAAGCTCGCCGGGAGAAAGGGGTATCGCCCCTATTCCGAGGAGGCGCTTATGGAGAAGGATATCAATCGTTCCAGTAACAAACGCCTTTATCCTCCCCTTTTCAAATCTCCCCTCCGGTTTCCCCATCCGCCAGAGGCGCCAGCGCCGGTAGATGGTATAGCCGATAAGGGGGAGGAGAAGCAATCCAAAGAGGTAGACCAGCCAACCGTATTCAATGTGCCAAAAAGCTTCTCGCGCGGCTTCCAAGATGACCTCCTCGCTTAAAGTCCCATCTCTTGAGCCACTTTTTCCCGAAGTGAATCAGGATCACCAAAAAGGAGGGGAGCCTGCCGTCCACGGCGATAGTACAGCCCCATATCATGCTCTCTCGTAGTGCCGATTCCGCCAAATATCTGAACGCCCATGCGGGTCCAGCGCCGGTAAACATCGCCGGCCCACGATTTAGCCATCGCCACTTCCTTACTACAGGGAAGTCCCTCGTTCAGCAACCAGGCGGCATAATAGGTAAATCTCTTGGCGATACCTATCTCGGCCCACATCTCAGCCAAGTAGTTCTGAATTATTCCATAACTGCCGATAGGCTTACCGTACTGTACCCTTTCTGTTGCGTAGGAAGTGCAGTTTTCTACAACCCAATCGGCGCCGCCCATCATTTCAGCACATTTCGCCATGGCTGCATACTCCAGCAACTTTTCTATAATGGGAAAGCCCTGATGCAACTGTCCCACTACGTACTTTTCTGCTACCTTCACATTTTCAAAGATGACCTCGCACTGTT
This sequence comes from Syntrophales bacterium, assembly GCA_030018935.1. Classification (NCBI taxonomy): domain Bacteria; kingdom Pseudomonadati; phylum Thermodesulfobacteriota; class Syntrophia; order Syntrophales; species Syntrophales bacterium. Next base: position 3,402 of record JASEGZ010000051.1, on the reverse strand, counting down.
TGTCATCGGCAATGGTGTGCAGGGGGGTGATTTTTATCCCCGGGATTTTGGCATCAACGATAAAGAGAGTAATGCCATCCTCCGGGCGGCTTTCATTGGTTTTGGTCCTCGCCGCACATAGAAAGTAGTGGGCTACCTGGGCATCATGGATAAACAATTTGGTACCATTTATGAGATATTCATTCCCCTGTACCACGGCCCTCGTATTGATTCCCGCAGCATCATACGTGGCGCTGGGCTCTGTCAGGGCCAGGCTGAAAATAGTCTCTCCGCTTGCTATCCCGGGTAAGAATTCCTTCTTCTGCTCCTCTGACCCAGCAGTCACAAGGGGTAGTGTACAGATAACGGTAGAGAAGAAAGGCAGGAGGAAACAGGCGCGTCCCATTTCCTCAAAGAGGACAACAGTATCCATAAAGCTGCCGCCGACACCATCATACTCTTCAGGTATAATCCATCCCAGCCAGCCGAGTTTTGCCATCTCTTTCCAGATATCGCTCCTGAACCCTATCGCGTCTTCTTCCAGTTCCCTCACCAGGCTCTTGGGGTAGTATCTGGCCATAAACTCCCTCGCGGTTTTTTTCAAAATCTCCTGGGTTTCAGTGAAATCAAGATTCATTGTATCCTCCCTCTTATCGAAATTGTTCTCAAAGATAACCTATCTGGGAAGTTTTAAACCCATCCAGGCAATAATGTTTTTCATGGTCTCGGTAGTCCCTCCGGCAATGGTGATACCCAAACTAGCTTGGCACAAATCCTCATATCTGCCCTGAAGCCTTGCCCATTTTGATCCCTCTTTCAGGGTGCCGTAGAGGCCCATGATCTCGATGGCAATATTTGCGAAGCGAACGGTTAATTCCGATGAGAACCACTTGGCAGCCGATGATTCCGCGGGGACATTCTGGCCTTTACTCTGGAGCCAGGACACATAGTAAGCCCACTGCTTTGTTGCCTCAAGTTCAATCGCCATCTGGGCTAACTTTTGACGAACCAGGGTAGCCTCGCCCAATGGTCGGCCATGGTGTACTGTTTTTTTACAAAATTCCACAAGCTCTTCCAATCCCCTCTTAAGTTCCGCAACTGTTCCTATCATCGAGCGTTCAAAATTTATCCCCGCCATCGTTACATACCAGCCCTGATTTACCTGTCCTACTACGTTCTTCTTGGGAACCCGAAAGTTATCAAAGAAAACCTCATTATATTCCCGTTTTTTGTGCATATACAATAACGGGCGGATGGTTATCCCCGGTTTGTCAATCTCGCTGACAAAATAGGTAATCCCCCTATGCTTGGGGGCATTCTGGTCTGTGCGGGCCAAAAAGAAGATATGGTCTGCCCGGTGTGCGCCTGTAGTCCATATCTTTTGCCCATTGATCACAAAGTCGTCACCATCCTCCACTGCCTTGGTGGTGAGAGAAGCCAGGTCTGAACCGGCATTCGGTTCAGACCAACCCTGGCACCAGTTGATCTCGCCCCTGGCGATCCTGGGCAGCCATTTTTTCTTCAATTCTTCGGAACCATGTTCCAGAATACTGGGAGCGACAATCTGCGGGCCCCACATATCCACACCAGGCACCCGATGGTAGGCCTTTACTTCATTGAAGATAAGCTGTTCAATGTAACTGTGCTCCTTTCCGCCATACTCTTTAGGCCAGGGCAGAGATAACCACCCCTTTTCGGCTAACCTTTCTGCTACCGAACGATGGTATGCCCAATTTTCATCTGATTCAAAAATGGCAAAAAGCCCCCCTGACCATCCTTCCGGGGCACGACTCTCCTCCCGGGCAAAAAATTCCTCAAATTCCCTTTTCAGGGACTCTTGTTCCGCAGTCAATCGAAAATCCATCTTTTTCCTCCTCCGTTTTTATATCCTTGGTAGGCGATGTGGGACTCGAACCCACGGCCTCTGGTTCCGGAGACCAGCGCTCTATCCTCCTGAGCTAATCGCCCTTCATAAAACATCAGTCGTAAGTCATCAGTCTCCAGTCTTATGTCTTTTGACTTACGACGTATGACGTATGACGTATGACTATATTGGAGGCGCAACGTCTCTCATCTTCAACTGAATATTATCTGACCCCTTCCAGTTGTTAATCTGAGGGGTAAAGACAATATCAAGGGCCGATCCTGATAGGGTATGGATAAAATGCCCCTTACTGAACCATATGGAATTATAAGATACACCATCCCCGTTTACACGCATCCGTAAGTGATTATTTCCTACAATGGTAGATGTTGTGACATTGACATTCTTGACACACAGAATTGGTTCGGGATTCTTTCTGCCAAATGGGGCGAGGGTATCTATCTGATAGAGGAGGTCACGGGTAATATCATTGAGATTGCATTGAGCATCAATGATGGTTTGCGTGGTAAAATCCGCAACTTTTAAGTTTTCTTGGGTTACATTATTGAGAAGACTGGCAAATTTTTTTACGTCTTCTTCCCTGATCGAGATGCCGGCAGCGTATTGATGTCCCCCATAGGACAACAGTAAAGAATCACATCTTTTCAAACCTTCATAAATGTTGAAATCGTCAATGCTCCTTCCCGAACCTTTTCCAATACCATCCTTCAGACTTATCAATATGACAGGCCGGCAGTACAGATCTACCAGCCTTGAGGCCACGATACCGATCACGCCCGGGTGCCATTTAGGAGAGGCAAACACAAGGGAGCTTGATTTTTCGGGATCGCTCATTTTTTTTATTTCGTCGAGGATTTCATCGAGAATGGTCCTCTCCATAACCTGTCGTTTCCGATTGTAGACATCAAGTTTTCTTGCCATTTCCCTGGCCTCTTCCATGTCGTCGGCCAGTAGGAGCTGTACTGCGTCCCTGGGCGATCCAATACGTCCCGCTGCATTGATCCTGGGTGTAAGGCAAAAAGATACCTTCCTCGAGTCGAGGGCCTGATTTTCTAACCCGCTTATCTCCTTTAAGGTCCTCAATCCTATCCTTTTGCCCTCCGTGATTAGATCAAGTCCAATCTTTGTGAATATCCTGTTCTCGTCAATAAGGGGAGAGATATCACCAATGGTACCCAGAGCAACAAGGTCTAAATATTCCTTCAGGTTTGGATACCTGTTATTTCTCCAGAAACCGTCTTTTCGTAAACTGCTTCTCAGGGCGATAAGAAAATTAAAAACAATGCCAACAGCGGCGAGATACTTAAAAGGAAACTGGCAGTCCTTACGATTCGGATTAATTACCGCAACGGCAGTAGGGATCCTCTCTGGAACCTCGTGATGATCTAATATGATGGTATCTATACCGATCGTTCGGGCATAGGATACCTCTTCAAAGTCGGAGATACCGCAGTCTACTGTGATAATCAGTTTCACCCCGTCACTTTTTATTGTCCCCCTCGGGGATTGGGAGAAAAACCCTCGCCTTCAGGCGAAGA
>JASEGZ010000050.1 GCA_030018935.1 Syntrophales bacterium | reverse complement strand
GTTTCTGGGATAAGTGGGAAGTGGAAGAGGCTTTCCGCCGGATGAAAGACAGAAGTGACTTTGTGTCCCGTTTGACTAATAGACAAATTATTCTCACCGATCTTACTCCAGAGAGGAATCATCAGTCTCATAAACTTGATCATCTGCATAGGCTTGAGCGAGTTTACATAGGGGTCAACATGCTGCGGACTCGCTATAGGGATTTACGGTATATAACAGCGGGAGTACTTCTTTGGTTTTACCGCGTGAATCCAAGGGTGAGTATGCGAAAGATTCGGCACTTCGTCGAAAACATCCACGATGTTGAATATGCTACTGTGAGTCAGCGAAACCTGCCGCTCCGGGCCGATATTATAGAAGAAGGAGATTTTGATAAAACATACGAGCTTATGGAGTGGGGCTACGAGTTTAACGAGAACACAATAATCGAGGTTCCTGAGCCCGAAAAAGTTCGCGAGAATCTAATGAGTGTAAAGATTATGGAATTGGCAGATATTGAATGAAGTCGTAGTCGAGCCTCTACACGCAAATGAAAACTGGTGTAAAATAACCGAGATGGACACTTGACCTCTTAAAGAGCTCGGTGGCGAAAGCAAGAAAAGAGAGGTAGTCCATCCGACAGGAGGAAATAACTCATGTTCTCAAAAGTAGTTTGAAGTGAAGGCATAAAAGACGAGAGACTTGATTCCTTGAAAGCAGCGCTAACCAATAAGGATTGAGACGACCCGAAGTGGTCGTTTCAATTCGTTGTTATTTGATCTTCCTGGCAGCCAATTGAAAGGAAGCTATCATGATTGTTCAGAATATCGGTAAAAACATAGAAACGGTGATCTCCGATTTTAAGGTGCCTGGCATTGATGGCGTGTAAACACTCAAAGAAACAGGGAGGATTAATCCCGAGATCACCAGGATAATGCTTCCGGTTATGCCATCATGGAGATCGCTATTGAAGCTCTCAATGCGGGCATAGAAGGGTTTCTAACAAAGCCTTTTGAAAACATTGAGCTGGGGGCACAGGTTCAGTAATATAATATCAAGAAGCGGTTGAAGCAGTTTGTGTCTGAACAGGTTTTTGCTGAATTACAGAAAAAAGGGAATGGCGGGGATATTCGGTTCTTCGAGGAAAAGGGAGTATACAGTTTTCGGTCCCCCTGTAAATATGGCATCAAGACTGGAACGCTTTGTCGGAAAAAATCAGATCCTGATCTGTGATGAAACATACAGGCAAGTTCAGGACATGGTCCAGGTAGAAAAGATGGCCCTTCTTCCCATAAAAGGTATCGAAAGAAGATTTGATGTTTCCAGTGTCATCGGAAAAATATAGCCTGCCTGTGCGTTGCACGCAGACAGGAGAAAACCCCCCCTTAGCTAAAAGTCAATTAAGAAATTCCATGACCAAATTTCGCATGGTGACGGAATTTGAGCCAAAGGGCGACCAGCCGCAGGCGATTGCACGGCTGGTCGAGGGCCTGGAGTTGGGGTACGACCATCAGGTGCTTCTCGGTGTGACAGGTTCGGGCAAGACCTTTACCATCGCCAATGTGATCCAGGCCGTCCAGAGGCCTGCCCTGATCATCGCCCATAACAAGACCTTAGCAGCCCAGCTCTACGAAGAATTCAAGACCCTCTTCCCCGAAAACGCCGTCGAGTACTTTGTCAGCTATTATGACTATTATCAGCCCGAGGCCTATATCCCCAGTACAGACACCTATATTGAGAAAGACTCCGCGATTAACGAAGAGATTAACAAACTGCGCCATTCTGCCACCCATTCTCTCTTAGAGCGGAATGATGTCATTATTGTGGCCAGTGTTTCCTGTATCTATGGACTCGGTTCTCCCGAGGCCTATTATGGCATGTTGCTCACGGTGGAAGAGGGTATGGAACTCCCCCGGGATGAGATGCTACGGAGGCTGGTGGAGATCCAGTATGTGCGCAATGACATTGATTTTCACCGGGGCACCTTCCGTGTCCGGGGTGATGTAGTGGAAATCTTCCCCCCTTACGAGGAAGACAGGGCAATGAGGATAGAATTTTTGGGAGACACCATAGAATCCATCTCTATGGTAGATCCTCTCCGGGGAAAGAAACTGATCCATCCCCATAAGATGTCCATCTACCCCGGCAGTCACTATGTGACGACGAGGGACAACATGAGAATGGCTATTGCCTCCATCAAGGAGGAACTGATGGTCAGACTTGAGGAGTTGCGTGCACAGAACAAGCTGCTCGAGGCCCAGCGGCTGGAACAGCGGACCAGATTCGACATCGAGATGATGGAAGAGATGGGCTACTGCCAGGGTATTGAAAATTATTCCCGTCATCTCACCGGCAGAAAGCCAGGAGAGCCGCCCCCCACCCTGATGGAGTATCTCCCTCTCAATGCCCTGATCATCGGCGATGAGAGTCACGTTACCATACCCCAGTTGGTGGGGATGTACAAAGGTGACAGATCGCGTAAGGAGACCCTTGTCAATTATGGTTTTCGACTCCCCTCTGCACTTGATAACCGTCCCCTGATGTTTAAAGAATACGAAAACTTTCGCCACCCAAGAATCTACATCTCGGCTACTCCCGCCAACTATGAATTAAGGAAAGCCGGTGGACGAGTGGTGGAACAGATTATCAGGCCAACCGGCCTGATGGATCCGGAGATTGTTGTGAAACCTGCACACCACCAAGTTGACGATCTCCTCGGGGAGATCCGTGAAAGGGAGGGGAAGGGCGAACGGGTCCTGGTCACCACTCTCACCAAAAGAATGGCGGAAAACCTCACCTCCTACTACCAGGGTCTCGGGGTCAGGGTGAGGTATCTCCATTCCGACATCCATACCCTGGAGCGGGTGAACATTATTCGTGATCTGAGACTCGGTAAGTTTGATGTCCTGGTGGGGATCAATCTTTTACGTGAGGGGCTCGATATTCCGGAAGTTTCTCTGGTAGCCATTCTTGATGCTGATAAAGAGGGGTTTCTGCGCTCTGAACGCTCACTGATACAGACCAGTGGAAGGGCTGCCAGAAATGTATCAGGCCAGGTCATCATGTATAGCGACAGGGTAACTGATTCGATACGGGCATGTCTTAGCGAGACGAACAGAAGGAGGACGATGCAACAGCGATATAATGAGGAGCGCCATATAACACCGGAGACCATCAAAAAATCTATCTCTCGTATCCTGACCTCGGTTTACGAGGCCGATTACGTAACGGTGCCGATAGTCTCAGAGAAGATGGAGGCATACATTTCAGAGGAAGACATCACTTCCAAGATCACGCAATTAAGAGAGGAAATGAAAAGGGCGGCAAAGAATCTTGAGTTTGAAAGGGCGGCAGCATTGCGCGACCAGATCAAAGAACTCTCCAGCCTGATGCTAACAGTGGGGTGAACAGACTGAGCGGTAGTTGATCTGAGAATTTCTCTTTTAATCTGACGCGCCCAGCAGGATTCGAACCTGCGACATCCGGATTCGTAGTCCGACGCTCTATCCATCTGAGCCATGGGCGCGCTGATGCTTTTTACCGTTTTCTCTCCTCGCCGAAACGGATGTTAGTCTCAATTGGCGGTGTGCGTTGGAAAAAATCCGAACCGATTTCGCAAAAAACTGACACGGGGCGGGTGAAATTCCCCCTGACCCCCCTTCCGCCCGCCAGCAGAAGTGACCCTTTCGAATTGCACGATTTCAAGTTTTCACGTATTATCTTATCAAATTTTTCTTTTGACGGCAAATTCTTTTTATAATACTGCCTGCCCGAAAAATATATTTTGCCCGAAAAACTGGTAGAAAGTGCCTCACCTGCCCTAAAGGCGGGATAGCATGGGCAGGCTCTGGATTTGAGTTGATTTACAGTTCTACACTTCGCCCTTCGTCAACATCTCGATAAAGACCTCTGCGATTCCTGGGTCAAGCTGGGTTCCAGCCACCCTTTTCAACTCCTCAATAACCGTTTTCTTACTCAGACCTTTTCTATAGGCGCGGTCAGAGGTCATCGCATCATAGAGGTCTGCCACGCCAAGTATCCTCGCACCCAATGGGATTTCCTCTCCCTTCAGCCCGCAGGGATAACCCTTTCCGTCATACCTTTCATGATGAGCATAGACAATAGGTCTAATGTCCCAGGGGAAGTTGATATCCTCAAAAATTTTCAGACTGGATTCAGGGTGCTTTTTCACTTCCTTCCACTCCTCGTTGTCTAATTTTCCAGGTTTATTAAGGATGTCTTCATGGATGCCGATTTTTCCAATGTCGTGGAGGATGGCTGCCACCTCAATGCCCTCTATCTCATGAGGGGGCAGATCCAGTCTCTTTGCTATCTTCACCGCATACCTCGCCACCGCATCGGAATGGCCTTTTGTATAAGAGTCTTTTACCTCCAGCGCGGATGCCAGTGCCCGGATAGTGCTGAGGTAACTTTCATGCAGATCTTTATACAAGCCGGCATTTTCAATGGCAGATGCCGCTTCGTGCGCCATGGAGGAAAGGAGCGTTAAATTATCCTCTGTAAAGGGTTCGGAATCTTCTTTCCGATTAAGGTTGACAATGCCAACAATACCTTTCTTGGTCTTTAAAGGGGCGCAGATGGAGTTTACCTTATCATACTTCATCCTGCCCTTAATTTGTGGACTATTCACCTTTCCATGAAAGACCATGGGTTCACCGCTCCGGGCGACCATCCCTGCAATGCCTTCTCCCATCTTAATTCTCGTCTTTCTGATGACCTCTTCATCCAGACCGTGCGCCCTTTTTATGGTTAAAATCCCCTCTTCAGGGTCAAGAAGCATCAGGGAGCCAGCATTTGCTTCCAGGGTTTTGACAGCACTGTTGAAGACAGATGAAAGCACCTCCTCCAGGTCAAGAGAAGAGACTGTTACTTTTACGGTCTCATAGAGGGCAGTCATCGCGGCCAGCCTTTCACTCAACTTCTTGTTCAATTCCCTGATCTCAGCCAGATAGCCCTCTGTCCTGGAATTAAAAAATTCCTTGTATGCCATGCCATAGGCCATGATCCCTTCCATAAGCACGGTGAAGGAGTCATCAATGGCCTTTTTGGGATATGCCTTTTCTGCCTTATTGATTTTCTTCAGAGCATCCAGATGCATTTCAACTACAACCTCAGGACCCATCCCCTTGTTCATCATCTCTTTACCGAACTGGGCGACATGGTAGAGGTCTGTCTCCTGGCCGGTCTTCAGGTACCCAGCAAGGATCTTTTTATAGCTAAGACTTAACTGGTTATCCATCATCATCCTATCATTCATATACACAGACCCTGTCTCTGCCCTCTGCCTTGGCTCGATACAAAGCCTTATCAGCCATTAAGGATGTCCCCCGGGCTTGCCCCTTCATCCATGAAGATCTTGCTCAATTCATAGAGCCGATACAGGCAGTCCTCATCGCCTCTTTTCAGGTGCCGGATTAATGCCGTCGAATATTCCTCGCGTCTTTGATGACCGATCATCTTCTCTCCATTTTATCCTGCCGGGCCACCACAATGGTGAGGTCGTCACTTTCCCTGCCGAACTCAGCAGCGATCCTCTCGGCTATTGTCTGGGGATGCCGCCCAAGGAATTCCGGCGGATAAAGGTTTAAGTCAAACTTTGTGGATATGCCGTCCGAGTGGAGGATAATAATGTCCCCCTGTCTATATGGGAACTCCTCCTCCCTTACCTTGCGAAGGTTATAACCCAGGATGCCGCTTACAGAGATCGGCCTGATCACGGTCCGGCTCTTCACCCTCGCCTCTATGTTTCCGACCCCGGCATATCTTAAAGCAGAGCTTTTTAGATCAATCAGGGCTATCCCTATTGCCGCGCCCCTGGTCTTTTTCATCTCTTCATGGCAGCCCTTAATGATTTCTGTGAGACTTTTTTGATAATTGTTTTTTATGTGCTCTACGGCTGCGTTAGAAGCAGCAGCGGCATCAGACCCGTGGCCCAGGCCGTCTATTACTGCAATCAACGCTTTATTCCCAAACTCCTTGATGAAATAGGCATCGCCACAGAGATTCTGACCTTTTAATGCCCGATTTACTATGCCAAATTCCATAAAGACCTCACAGCCATTTTCTTATCCATATTGTCGTCCCTTTCCCGGGCCTGGATTTTATCTCCATCTCATCCATCATCCTCTTTACACCTGACAGTCCTATGCCTAAGGACCCTTTGGTGGAATATCCGCCCCTTAAGACCCGTTCGATGTCTTCTATCCCCGACCCCTGGTCGGAAAAGACGAACTCCAGCCCCCTTTTCTCGCCCGTCGAGACCGTCCTGAAGGTGACCGTGCCCCTGCCTGCGTGAACAAGGATGTTCCTGGCAAGCTCTGAGACAGAAGTGACGATGAGCGCTGTCTTTATCTCTCCAAATCCCATAAGCTGAGCACATTCCCTCGCTGCCCGCCGGGCCATATCCACATGGTGTTCCTCTTCTATGTATATGACCTTTTTTTTATCAGCCCGATTTATCTCAGCCATCTCCTGATCGTCACAGCGGTCCCCTTCCCGACCTCGCTCTTTATCTCGAATTCGTCCATAAGACGCTTTGTGCCTGGAAGTCCCTGACCCAGACTCTTGTTCGTGCTGTAGCCGTCCTGCATGGCCAGTTCGATGTCCGGGATACCGGGTCCCCTGTCCTCTGCCACAATCTCCATCCCCTTTCTGTTGCTCTGGGACAGGGCCTTAATAACCAACCTGCCTGTTCCGGCAAAAAGATATATATTGCGGCTGAGTTCTGAAACAGCGGTGGTGATGCGGGTCTGGTCTGCCAGGCCAAAACCGAGCCTTTTTGCCATCTCCCTGGCAGCCTGGCGGGCAAGGATAATGTCTTCGCTGCTCTTGATGCTGACCTCTTTAATCTCCTCCATCGCCCGCCTCCCCCCCCATACCCTGCAGCAGGGCTATCCCCTTCTCTAAGTTAAGGGCTGAATGCACCCCCCTCAGTTCCAGCCCCATTTCCTGTAAGGTGATGGCTATCTCCGGTTGAATCCCCACCAGCACGGTCTCCACACCCATGGTCTTTGCCATGGTTGCCGTATCAGAGAGCATCCTTCCCATAAAACTGTCCACTACCCCTACCGCGCTCACATCTATCACCAGACCCTTTGTTCTGGTTTCATAGATCTTCTGCAGGATATCCTCCTGAAGCCTGAGCGCCACCTTGTCGTGGAGTTCTGTCTGCAAGGTCAGGATGAGGGCATCCCCCATTTTTAATATCGGGAACTTATCCATATTATCTATCCCTCCGTCTTTGTTACCTTGAGCTTTAACTTCTTAAAGGCAAGCTCCAGTCCGTCTCTCAGACTCGCACGGGTAGTGACAACCATCAGATCAACGCCAAGGTGAACTATGGTCTGAGAAATCTGCGGGCTGATGCCGGTCAGGACGCATTCTGCGCCCATGAGTTTTGCTGCCTGCATGGCCCGGAGCAGCCTGTTCGCCACTTCGGTATCCACAGCCGGAAGCCCGGTGATGTCCATGATGACCATAGAAGATTTAGTGGCTACAATGCTCTCAAGGAGATTTTCCATTATCTGCTTGGCCCTGGTGCTGTCAATGGTTCCGATAAGCGGAAGAATCAGAATCTCATCCCAGACCTGAATCACCGGGGTCGAAACTTCCAGAAGGGACTTCTGCTGCTCCTTGATAACCTCCTCTCTTGCTTTTACATAGGTCTCAAAGGTAATAAGGCCTAATTTGTCGAGGAGAACAGAAAACTCAAACCCCATCTTGATCAGCGCCTCCGGCTGGTTACCGAGCTCCTCCTGCAAAGTCCTGACAACAGTTTGTCGAAGGGAGAATATGTAGGCCGCTGTCTCTGACGGCGAGAAACCGAGGGAAACCCTGGCTCCAGAGAGGCTGGCCAGAAACTTATTGACCTCATCATACTCAGGAGCGGCTACATCCTCAAAGTTTCCACCTGCCATAGCTCTGACCAGAATCCTCAGGAACTGGGCAGACTCCTCTCTTAGTTGTTTTTCTGTAATCAAACCCTTTTTGAGTGCAGGCGCGTCAGCCTGCGCCTTTGTCCATGCATCCAGTATCTCCCTTTCCTTTTTTGCCAATACCTCTGAAATGCTCAAGCTTTCTTTTTTAGCCATCTTCTTCCTCCTTTCTTGATTAAGAAACATTATCGTTGCCCCACAGAGCTTTCCATAATTGCCGCTCAGGGATCGCTTCGACCGGGGCAATCACCAACACCGAATATTGCCATCACCCCCTTCCTTTCACCAGAATCTGAAAACAAAAAACCCAAAGGGTGCATATAACCGGCCTTTGGGTTTTCGATTAATAATTGATCTCCAGAAGAGACAGGGGTCCCTTGCAGAAATTCTTCTAAGGAGAGAGAGCAACTTTTGTGCCAACAACCTATAGTTGCGTAAATATCTGGGCATAAATGCTACCTTTCTCATGTAAGAAGCCTATCAAACCTCTTTAGTCATGTCAAGGATAAACTCATTACTACGATGTTATTCAGAATTTGAATTGTCACACTTCTCTGAATAAGGGGCAAAATTAATTGGCGGTACCTTTTGGTTAAAATCCGAACTTTTTTTTGACGAAAATCCCGATTTTGACTTTTAGACCCGCCCCAGCCCGCCTTTGGCGGGCAGAGCAGGCGGGCAAAAATTCCTTCCCCCCAACCCCCTTCCTTTTTGCCCGCCTGCTTGGGCTTGGCCCTAAAATTTTTTGAGCGAGCGGACTGCGGTTGATGTAGTACGTGTGCCTTCGGGTTAATGACGTGGCTTTTGCCCAAAAACCCTTAAAAACGCCCCGACCACCCCAGGATCGAACTGTGTGCCTGAGCATTTTTTAATTTCTTTAATCGTCTTTTCCATGCCAAGGGTTTTTCTATAGGGCCTATCAGAAACCATAGCATCAAAGGTATCACCAACCGCAAGGATCCTTGCCATTAACGGTATTTCCTCTCCCTTCAGTCCATCAGGATAACCTGTCCCGTTGTAGCGTTCGTGGTGATGTTTTATCCACGGGATTACATGTTTCAACTGTTTTATCGGTTCCAGAACTTTAGCTCCCTGGCCGGGGTGCTTCTTGACCATCTCATACTCTTCATCTGTAAGTCTCGCTGCTTTATCAAGGAGAATATCGTATGTGCCAATCTTACCTATATCATGAAGAAGCCCAGCAATCTTAAGGTCTTCCAACTCCTTATCCCTCAGACCCAGCTCTCTTCCTATCCCCACAGCGTATTCTGTAACCCTCTCTGAATGTCCTTTTGTCCATGAACTCTTTGCATCTATAGCGGATGAGAGGCTTTTTATTGTCCCTAAAAAGAGCTCCTTAAGGTCTGTGAAAAGTCTTGTATTCTCTAACGCTACAGATATCTGGGAGGCAAGTTTTCCTATGGTTGAAAGGTTTTCAAGGGTAAAGGCGGATGTTCTCTTTGCACCAACAGTTAATACTCCAACAACCTCACCTTTTGCCAGCAAAGGGATACTTATATGTGATAGAAATCCATCCTTGATAAGCGTCTGCTCAAAAGGAAGGGGCTCCTTAATCTCCTTTAGGTTGGCAATATACTCAACTCTCTTCGTTTTCTCAACCTTTGTTGCAGTAGTATCCCCAAACGGCACAAATGCACCTTTTGGAATAGATGTTAATCCAAAACCAGCCGTATAGACAAACCCCTGCCTTTCCTCATCCACAAGAAGAATAGTAGCACTATCACATGATATAACCCTGTTTATCAGCATTACTGTATTTTCAGGTATCTCCTGGGAATCCAGTGCTGAAAGGATCGTCCTGTCTATTTCGTGCATCACTGAGATAAGCTCTATCCCCCGGCTGAGCTCCACCGCCTTCTCCAATGTTTCCGTATAAAGGGATGAGTTCCCGAGGGCTGTCGCAACCTGAGATACTATGCCTTTTAGGATCTCCTTATCTCTGTCAGTAAAGGGTTTCTCTCCCGCTCCTCTGTCTACAGCAATCATCCCAACAGCCTTACCGCTGCTTAATACCGGAACAATCATCAATGACCTCAGACTAAAGGTATCTGCCATATCCCTGGGGAATAAAGGGCTTTCACAGGCATCCTCTATAATCACAATCTTTCCTTTCAGTATCTCCTCTACAAAGGGAATATCCGGAGTCAACTTTACCCGTATTAAAAGGGGCATTAAATCTGCTGATACTTTGTGGTGGCTGACAGGGATGAAGGCTTTGAGTTCTTCACTATAGGAAAAGATAAAAAACTTATCGCCCCCGAGGATAGAAGGGAGTATCTTTATAACCCTCTTAAAGATATCTTCCCTTTCAAATGTTGTGCTCAATAATTCAGCAACCCTGAGAAGTGCCTTGTTTATCTCTGCCTCTTGATTTGCTTTTTCCTCTGCCTGCCTGCGCACTGCGACTTCCAACCTAAGGTCGGCTGTTCGGTCCGCCACCTCCTTCTCCAGAGTCTCGTTCAGACGTCGCAGCATTGCCTCTGAGCGGGCCAGTGCCTGCGTCTTCTTATGCAATTCGATAAATACCGATACCTTTGCCTTCAGTATTTCAGGCGAAACAGGCTTGAACAGGTAATCCACTGCGCCGACGAAATAGCCCCTAACCACACGATCCTGGGTTTTGTCGCTAGCCGTGACGAAGACTATCGGAGCATACCGTGTTTTCTCGCGTTGCCGGATCATTTCTGCTGTCTCATAACCGTCCATCTCCGGCATCTGGACATCCAGAAGGATCACGGCAAATTCCTGCTTGAGAAGGCATCTTAAGGCCTCCCTACCTGAGGAAGCCTTTACAATATTCTGTTTCAGGTCGGACAGGATGGCTTCCATCGCCGTCAGGTTTTCCGGTAAGTCATCCACGATAAGTATGTTTACTTTTTTATTGTTTTCCATTGTGCCACCTGTTAATCCCTTTTTGCTGCAGATGTTCCGTGCCCTGTTTTACCAGAAAAGGACCTATCTTCTCGGGAGACAGTATTCTGTCAATATTAGTTGCGGCAATGGCTGCCTCAGGCATGACCCGGGCCTCTGCGGTTGCCGGATCCTGAACAATGGCCGTCCCGCCCTGATTCTTTATGGCCGCAAGGCCCTTTGCACCGTCCTGGTTGTTGCCTGTTAAAATCACGCCGATAACCCGCTCTCCGTATGAATCAGCCGCAGACTCAAAGAGGACATCTATGGACGGCCTTGAATACCAGACAGGCTCTGCGTTGGACATGGCAAAGTGATCGCCTTCCACAAGCAGATGGTAATCCGCAGGCGCAAGGTAGACATGCCCTAACAGTATGACCTCCTTGTCCTCAGGCTCTTTTACCGTCAGGGCGCAATGTTCCTGAAGAAGTCTGACCAGCACGTCTTCAGTGTCTCCTCCACGATGCTGTACCACAACCACAGGCAGTGAGAACTCTTTCGGCAGGGCGGACAGCAGTTTCTCCAAAACCCGCATCCCACCCCGTGAGGCGCCGATAACTACGAGCCCCTTGATTTCTGGTTTCTGCACCGTGAGTTTGCCCTTCACTTGATCTTCCTATACAGCTTCTCCCTTCCATCCAGCTCCTCATAGTAATCATCATAGGGCGTAAGGTTGAGGGATTCCTTACTGCCCAGACCCAGAACGCCGGAGATGGCAAGACTTTCATACAATAGTTTATGGACTCTGTTCTGCAAGGATCTATTGAAATATATCATTACATTACGGCAGAGTATGAGGTGGAATTCATTAAAAGAGGCGTCGGTAACAAGGTTGTGCGGTGCCCAGACGATATTCTTCTTCAGAGATGACTTGAACCGGGCATTCTCGTACCTTGCGGTATAATAATTAGAAAATGGCATGCTTCCCCCTGCCTTTTTATAGTTTTCCGTATATTCCTTCATCTTTTTCAGCGGATATATCCCTGCCTTTCCCCTCTCTAAAAGTTCGTCATTCAAGTCGGTGGCGTAAACCTTTATTTTACCATACAGTCCCTCCTCCTCAAGCAGAATAGCAAGGGAATAAGCCTGCTCGCCGCTGGAACAGCCTGCATCCCAGATCCGTATGAAGGGCTGGTTTCTCAGCAGGGGTATGACCTTTTTCCTTATGGCAAGGTAAAATCCCGGGTCCCTGAACATGGATGTTACATCAATGGATACGGTAAGCAGAAACCGCTTCATGCAGGCAGGGTCATGGAGCACCCTGTCCTGAAGGGCGGAAACTGTGTTCAGTTTCTCATCAGCCATTGCCTTCAATATCCTCCGTTTCAGGGACGCCGGGGCGTAGTCGCGGAAATCATAGCCGTATTGACGGTATATTCCCTCCAGAAGCAGGCCAATCTCGATTTCCTCGACCTCTTTGTTGGACGACTTCATAGGTTCTCCTTACGACGTCAGGAAGCAGTAGGCAGTAACTGCCTCCTGCCTCCTATTACTTAAAGAGCCACACCCTAATCAGTGAAAGGAGTTGTCCTGTATCTACCGGCTTTGTTATGTAGTCCGAGGCACCGGCCTCGATACACTTTTCCCTGTCTCCCTTCATAGCCTTTGCCGTGAGTGCGATGATGGGGAGATTTTTGAACTCAGAAATCTTCCGTATCCGTTTTGTGGTTTCGTATCCGTCCATCTCAGGCATCATGATGTCCATCAATACCAGATCAATGTCTTTCTTCTCATTGAGAATCTTGATGGAATCCCTGCCGTTTTCAGCGGAGAGGATTTCCATGTTATACCGCTCAAGCAAAGTGGTCAGGGCGAAGATGTTCCTGACATCGTCATCCACAATCAATACCTTCTTACCATGGAGTGCCGAATCTGCCTGATAGAGCTTCTCGATCATCTTTCTCTTGGGTTCAGGCAGTTTTGAGGCTACCCTGTGAAGGAAAAGGGCAGTTTCGTCGAGGAGTCGCTCTGCGGAGCCGGCGCCTTTGACGATTACCGACATTGCCTTCTGCTGAAGCCGGGTCTTCTCTTTCTGGGTGAGTCCCTTCCCTGTAAAAACAACAATCGGTATCTCGGAAAGGGCGGGGTCCCTTTCCATCTCATCCATGACCTCGAAGCCTGAAATGTCCGGGAGCCTCAGGTCGAGCACCATGCAGTCGAATTGATCCTTCTTGAGCGCATCCAGGGCCTTTTTACCCGTGTCAACGGCTGTAATTTTGATGTCGCCATCTCCAAGCAGGCCTACGATGACCTTACGCTCATCGTCATTGTCTTCTACCACAAGCAGGTTCTTTTTCGGCTTTTTGATAAAGCCCTCAATCTTTGAAAATGCCTCATCCAGTCTATTTCTGCTCACCGGCTTTTCGAGATAGGCAAAGGCCCCGCGCTGAAGTCCGCGTAACCGTTCTTCCTCTACAGTAATGATATGCACAGGGATATGTCTAAGTTCGGGGTCGAGTTTCAGACGGTCGAGGACAGTCCATCCGTCCACATCAGGCAGGCGGATATCCAGGGTAATCGCATCGGCTTTGAACTGTCTGGTTAATTCCAGGACATTACCACCCTCGGGTGTCACCACTCCCTTAAAGCCCTTTTCATGGGCTATATCGAGGAGTATTTTTGCGAATTGAGGGTCGTCCTCAACAATCAGTATTACCCTCTCTCCCTTTTGTATTACCTGCCGATCATCGGGGATATGAATGGGCAAGACATCTTTTCTGGCAGAGGATATCCCCTTTACCGCTTTTTTATCTGCTGCTTCAGGGCTTATCTCTTCAAACCATTTGTCCTTCGGCTCCTCGGAAGCTTCACCTTCTTGCAGCGCCCTATAGGAGATATACTCATCGGGCAGAAAGAGAGTAAAGGTGCTTCCCTTGCCGACTTCACTCTCCATAAGGCAGAGTTCTCCTCCGAGGAGGCGTGCGATCTCCCTGCTGATCGAAAGCCCCAGCCCTGTGCCGCCATACTTGCGGGCAGTGCCTGTGTCAGCCTGTTGGAATGCCTCAAAGATGACCATCCGCCTGTCCAGTGGGATGCCGGTCCCGGTATCAGTTACCGAAAAAGCGATCACGCGTCTTGCCTGATTCAGGATTTTATGGTCAAAGCTCCATCCTTTTGTTGCCTGGGCCATTCGCAGTTTAACTTCACCTTTTTCCGTAAACTTGAAGGCGTTCGAAAGCAGATTCTTGAGTACTTGTTTCAGACGGTTCCCATCGGTATATACTGATGCCGGCAGGTTCGGGTCAACTTCGATAGTGAACCTTGAACTCTTGTTGTCCGCCATATGACGGAAGGTCCGATCCACATGGTCTCTCAACTCCGTGAAAAAGACATTTCCCAGCTCGAGTGTCACCTTTCCGGATTCTACCTTTGAGAGATCAAGAATGTCATTGATCAGAGTCAGGAGGTCGTTACCCGAACCGTAAATGGTCTTTGCAAAGTCAACCTGTTTGCCTGTCAGATTGCCCTCGAGATTATCTGCGAGCTGCTGGGCAAGGATCAGGAGGCTGTTAAGCGGAGTCCGGAGCTCATGGGACATGTTGGAGAGAAACTCTGATTTGTTGTCCCCCTCGGGGATTGGGAGAAAAACCCTCGCCTTCAGGCGAAGACTTTAGT
>JASEGZ010000049.1 GCA_030018935.1 Syntrophales bacterium | reverse complement strand
TAGTCGGCTTCCAGCCGACGTCAAAGCTACCGGCTTTAGCCGGTATGTGGTTTACCTGCGAGCTGCTGGGCAAGGATCAGGAGGCTGTTAAGCGGAGTCCGGAGCTCATGGGACATGTTGGAGAGAAACTCTGATTTGTACTTTGAAGTCAGGGCAAGCTGGTCCGCTTTTTCCTCAACCGATTTCTTCGCCAGTTCTACTTCACTGTTCTTAGCCTCCACCTCAGCCTTCTGCTCTACAAGCAATCTTGCCTTTTCCTCCAGCTCCTCATTGGTCTGCTGGAGTTCTTCCTGCTGACTCTGGAGTTCCTCGGTAAGGGACTGTGACTGCTTGAGTAGTTCCTCGGTGCGCATGTTTGCCTCGATGGTGTTCAATACAATCCCTATACTTTCTGCCAATTGATCGAGGAAGGTCTGATGGGTGAGGCTGAACCGCTCAAATGAGGCGAGTTCAACCACCGCCTTGACCCCACCCTCAAAGAGTATAGGCATGACAAAGATATTAAGCGGCGTTGCTTCTCCGAGACCTGAGGTGATCTGGATGTAGTCACTCGGCACATTGGTGAGCATTATCCGCTGCTTTTCAAAGGCGCACTGCCCGACCAACCCTTCGCTGATCCTGAACTGGCTGCTTATATTCTTACGCTCCTTGTAGGCATAACCGGACATCAATTTCAAGACAGGGGTGCCGGCTTCGGGTGTTTCCATAGTGTAAAATACACTATGCTGTGCATTAACGAGCGGCGCCAACTCTGAGAGAACCATTTGGGAAACGGTAAGGATATCTCTCTGTCCCTGCAGCATACGGGTGAAGCGGGCAAGATTGGTTTTAAGCCAGTCTTGCTCTGCATTACGCTGTGTCGTCTCGCTCAGATTTGTTATCATCTGGTTGATGTTGTTCTTCAATTCTTCGACTTCACCCATTGCCTCAACCTCAACGGAGCGGGTAAGGTCACCCTTTGTAACCGCGGTGGCGACTTCCGCGATCGCCCGCACCTGAGTGGTGAGGTTTGCCGCCAGTTGATTAACATTATCGGTGAGGGCCTTCCATGTGCCCGCTGCTCCTGGCACCTTTGCCTGGCCACCGAGTTTTCCTTCCACACCGACCTCTCTTGCCACGCTTGTGACCTGATCGGCGAATGTCGCTAAGGTATCTATCATGCTGTTTATAGTTTCGGCCAGGGCTGCGATCTCACCCTTTGCCTCAAGTACGAGTTTCCGTTTGAGATCACCATTGGCCACAGCGGTAACGATTTTAGCGATGTTCCTCACTTGATCGGTAAGATTGGCGGCCATGATATTTACATTGTCCGTAAGGCCCTTCCATGTGCCGCCAACACCCTTGACCTCTGCCTGGCCGCCAAGTTTGCCTTCAGTGCCTACCTCACGGGCTACACGGGTAACCTCCGAGGCAAAGGCATTGAGCTGATCCACCATCGTGTTGATGGTATCCTTGAGCTCAAGTATTTCTCCCAGTGCATCTACCGTTATCTTCTTCGCAAGGTCACCGTTTGCAACCGCGATGGTAACCTCCGCAATGTTACGCACCTGACTGGTGAGATTTGCAGCCATGCCGTTGACACTGTCCGTAAGGCCCTTCCATGTGCCGCCAACACCCTTGACCTCTGCCTGGCCGCCAAGTTTGCCTTCAGTGCCTACCTCACGGGCTACACGGGTAACCTCCGAGGCAAAGGCATTGAGCTGATCCACCATCGTGTTGATGGTATCCTTGAGCTCAAATATCTCGCCTTTAACATCAACTGTGACTTTCCTGGAAAGGTCACCGTTTGCAACCGCTGTGGTAACCTCCGCAATGTTACGAACCTGACTGGTGAGATTTGCAGCCATGCCGTTGACACTGTCCGTAAGGTCTTTCCATGTGCCGCCAACACCCTTGACCTCTGCCTGGCCGCCAAGTTTGCCTTCAGTGCCTACCTCACGGGCTACACGGGTAACCTCCGAGGCAAAGGCATTGAGCTGATCCACCATCGTGTTGATGGTATCCTTGAGCTCAAGTATTTCTCCCAGTGCATCTACCGTTATCTTCTTCGCAAGGTCACCGTTTGCAACCGCTGTGGTAACCTCTGCAATGTTACGAACCTGACTGGTGAGATTTGCAGCCATGCCGTTGACACTGTCCGTAAGGTCTTTCCATGTGCCGCCAACACCCTTGACCTCTGCCTGGCCGCCAAGTTTGCCGTCAGTGCCTACCTCTTTTGCCACACGGGTAACCTCCGAAGCAAAGGAACCGAGCTGCTCAACCATTGAATTAACAGTCTTGGCCGATTTCAGGAACGCACCTTGAAGAGGTCTTCCGTCCACCTCCATCTCGATTGTCTGAGAGAGATCCCCCTTGGAGACTGCCCCGATAATACGCCCCATCTCCGAGACTGGACGGGCCATGTCACCGATCAAGGTATTAACCGAATCAACCATGATGCCCCATGATCCGACAACATCCCCTATTGTGACACGCTCATCGAGTCTCCCTTCCTTACCCACCGCTACAGCAACCTTTCTAATTTCATCCGACATTCTTTTATTTTTCATCACGATCTCGTTGAATGTGTCGGCTATCTTCCCGTTTATGCCAGTCCAGTCACTTGGCAGACTAACCGAAAAGTCACCGTTTTTGTACGCCACCAGTACCCCCAGGAAAACTGATGGATCCAGGCGGCCGTCGGGTTGGGTAGCTGCTCTTTTCTGATCCCCCATGGTATAATTTCCTCCTTTCTTGACTGAGAAATATTAAGAAACATTATCGTTGCCCCACAGAGCTTTCCATAATTGCCGCTCAGGGATCGCTTCGACCGGGGCAATCACCAACACCGAATATTGCCATCACCCCCTTCCTTTCACCAGAATCTGAAAACAAAAAACCCAAAGGGTGCATATAACCGGCCTTTGGGTTTTCGATTAATAATTGATCTGCAGAAGAGACAGGGGTCCCTTGCAGAAATTCTTCTAAGAAGAGAGAGAGAGAGAGAGAGAGAGAGAGAGAGAGAGAGAGAGAGAGAGAGAGAGAGCAACTTTTGTGCCAACAACCTATAGTTGCGTAAACATAAAGGCATAAAATCGGAGTGACCAATTTTTATTTTTTCAAATATTTTAATATCTTGCGCCATAGTAATTTCTATTTGATTAAATCATCTAAACTTATATTTAACGCCTTAGCTATTTTAGCCATTACGAACACCGAAGGCTTTCTTATCACTCCTGTTTCGATTTTTGTTAAAGTCGTATACGGAACATCGGCTTTCCTTGCGAAATCGTCTTGCGAAAGCTGAAGTTTTATCCTTAAACTTTTAATCTTTTTGCCTAACTTATTTTCTTGACTTTTTTCCATAATTTGATAGCATTATTTTGTTGAAATATAATTCTATCATTATTATACCAACAAATATAATGAAATCAAGCAAATTATCAAATTTAAAAATTCGGGAAGCCCGCTTTTGTACCAAAATGAAGTTCGAGCCGATATTTTTTCAGGCTCTTTGGCAGTTTTTCAATCCGAAAGGGTCGCTTCCGCTGGCGGGCGGAAGGGGGGTTCGGGGGGAATTGGCGAGAATTCGCCAGCCGATTTTCCCTTTAAATTGGAATTTTTTATCTTTGCCCTGCTGCTGCAGGAGTGGCCAAAAGCGGGCTTCCTGAATTTTCATTTTTAATTTTTAAGGAGAATTTATGAAATATTTTATTTACACTCGAAAATCAACGGACAGTGAAGAAAGACAGGTTTTAAGTATTGAAGCTCAGCTTGCTGAGCTAAAAGAATTTGCCGTCAAAGAAAAACTTGAAATCGTCGCCTCGCTTTGCGAGGCAAAAACTGCCAAAGAACCTGGCCGAACTGTGTTCGGCGAAATGCTTGATCGGATTGAAAAGGGCGAAGCCCAAGGAATTTTGGCTTGGCATCCCGACCGACTGGCTAGAAATTCAATTGACGGAGAGAGGGGGATTCGAACCCCCGGTACACCTTTTGAGGCGTACAATCGCTTAGCAGGCGACCGCTTTCAGCCACTCAGCCATCTCTCCGCTATGATGTGGAAGTAGAACTCTACGGTTAGTATTCCTGGCGGAGGGAGCAGGATTCGAACCCGCGAACCTTTCGGTCAACGGTTTTCAAGACCGCCGCCATAGACCACTCGGCCATCCCTCCCACTTAACTTCAGGCAATGGGCAATAGGCTATAACCTCTTGCCCATTGCCTTTTACTTATTTTATCTTTCCGGTACAATCCTGTCAACTTTCATGTACGGTCTTAAGACCTCCGGGATAGCCACACTTCCGTTGGCCTGCTGATAGTTTTCGAGGATAGCCACCACGGTTCTACCTACTGCCAGTCCGGAACCGTTTAAGGTATGGACAAATTCCACTCTGCCGCCTTCAGTGCGCCGAAGGCGAATGGAGGCCCTCCGGGCCTGAAAATCCTCAAAATTACTGCATGACGATATCTCTCTGTAGGTGCCTTGACCGGGCAGCCACACCTCCACATCATAGGTTTTAGCGGAAGAGAATCCGATATCTGCCGTACAGAGGCTCACCGTCCGGTAGTGGATCTTCAACCTTTGCAAAACTTCCTCGGCATTGGCCGTCAATTTTTCCAGTTCATCATAAGATCTTTCCGGCGCCGTAAACTTAACCAGTTCGACCTTGTTGAACTGGTGCTGTCTGATCAACCCCCTCGTGTCCTTCCCGTAGGAACCTGCCTCTGCGCGGAAGCATGGTGAATGGGCCACATAGTAGAGGGGAAGAATTTTTTCATCCAGGATCTCCTCCCGATGGATATTGGTAACAGACGCCTCAGCCGTGGGGATGAGATAATAATCGGTCTTTTCTATCTTGAACAGGTCATCGGCAAACTTGGGGAGCTGTCCTGTTCCTGTCATGCTTTCCCTGTTTACCATAAAGGGTGTCAGAACCTCGGTATAACGATGTTCGGAAGTGTGAAGGTCGAGCATAAAGTTAATAAGGGCCCGCTCCAGCAAAGCTCCCATCCCTCGATAAAGGGTAAATCGTGCCCCTGCGATCTTCGCGCCCCTGATAAAGTCCAGGATGTTCAGGTTTTCACCGATTTCCCAGTGGGGCTTTGGCGGAAAATCGAACCGTGGTTTTTCCCCCCATATCCTTACTACAGGATTGTCCTCAGGGCTTGTCCCGTAGACAACCGACTCGTGAGGGATGTTGGGAATAATCATGAGGATATCGTGAAGATCATCCTCGATCTTTTTCAGGGACCCATCAAGTTCCCTGATCCGGGCGGAAACCTCTCCCATCCTGGCGACCAGCGCAGAGGCATCCTCCTGATGTTTCTTTTTTTCGCCAATCTCCTTTGAAACAGCATTTCTCTCCATTCGCAGGGTCTCTACCTCCTGGATGATATCTCTTCTTTCCGCATCCAGGCTGAGGAATCTCTCCAGGTCAATATCCTGACCCCGCTGCCTCATTTTCTTGCGAACAAAATCTGCATTCTGTCTCAGATATTTTATATCCAGCATGATTTGACCATTCTTTTGGGACGGGTACCTTGGGGCGTAGAGCCCAAAGTTAACCGAGCATGTTTGCGAAATTTGGGGACGTCATAGATAGAGAGTTTTCCCTACCACTTTGACCCTTTGAAGTCAATATCTTAATCCCATTTTTCTCTTCACCACATCGCCGATCATGTTCATCTCCGGGCTTTTAATCATAAAGGAGGAGATGGAAAATGTGGCCATTCCCACGGCAATGCATGTTATGAGATGCAGAAGCCTTTCACTAAATGGTCCCTCGATCTTCCAGGGGAAAATGTAGTTAACCAGCATTATCGCTACCCACATCGCAAGGGACGACAGAGAGACCTTGAAGAGGGAACGATAGAATTCCCGGTCTAAAAACGTCCCAATCTTCCTTCTCAAGATCACCGTCAACATGGCAACATTGATGGCAGAGGCGATTGATGTGGCTAAGGCCAGGCCGCCGTGCTTTAAATTTAAAGGAAACGCCAGAATAATACTAAAGATAACGTTCACAAAAAGGGCCACAAAGGCGGCCTTTAAGGGAGATTTTCTGTCCTGAATGGAGAAAAAGACCGCATCAATCACCCGGATGACGGAAAAAGCCCAGAGACCGAGGGCATAGTAGAAGAGGGCCTGGGCGGTAAGCACAGACGATTGGGCATCAAATGCCCCCCTCTGAAAAAGAACAGAAATAATGGGTACATCAAGGGCAAGCAAGGCAGTCGCCGCCGGTATAGAGATAAAAAAGATCAGTCTCAGAGAAAAGGAGATGGTCTTTTTCAGGTTTTCAAAATCTTCCGTGGAGACCTGCTCTGAAAAGCTGGGCAGTACCGCTGTACCAACGGCAATAGCAAAGACTCCCAGGGGGAGTTCAACAATTCTGTCCGCATAATAGAGGTAGGATACACTGCCCTTGGGAAGGAGGGATGCCAGTATCGTCCCGATGAAGACATTGATTTGATAAACCGCTGACCCTATGAATGTTGGAATCAGGAGGAGTCCTATCTGCCTGATCCCCGGATGTCTGAACTTAAAGTTGAGTCTTATCCTGAGGCCCATCTTGACCAGGAAGGGCCATTGCATGGCAAGTTGAAGAATACCCCCGATCATGACCCCGATGGCAAGGGCAAAGATCGGTTCCCTGAATAATCCCCGCAGTGTGAGAGCGGCCAGAATCATGGAAATATTAAGAACGACGGGGGACAGGGCGGGGGCGGCAAAATGCCGGAGGGAATTCAGAATGCCCATACACAAAGCTACAAGAGAAATGAAAAAGATATAGGGAAACATAAAACGGGTGAGAAGTACAGCGAGGTCATACTGGGCCGAAACCTTTGTAAAACCTGGGGCCATGATGGTAACGATCAGCGGAGAGAGGAGGACACCAAGCAGGGAGACAACTACCAGAATAATAGAGAGGGCGGTAAAGGCGATATTGGCCAGTTCGAAAGCCTCTTCTTGCGACTTTTTTTTCAGGTATTCCGTAAACACGGGTACAAAGGATACTGTCAGAGAACCTTCGGCAAGGAGACGCCTTAAAAGATTTGGTATGCGGAAGGCGACAAAAAAGGCGTCTGTTGCCCGACCGGCACCGAAGAATCCGGCTACCACCATGTCCCTGAGGAAGCCAAATACCCTGCTTGCCATGGTAGCTGAGCCCACCACCCCGGCTGCCCTGGCGATCCTCGAATTTTCGCTATTTCTCTCCTTTTCCATTTTAATGAGATGACGCGATTTTTAACCCAAGTATCAGGTAGGGGGATAATGGGGGATCACGGTTGCTTAAAAACCAGGCATATTCTTTTACTATCTGGTAACTACTCAGGTTAATAGGCACAAAGACACAAAGTTGCCTTGCCTATTTGCTGCTCAACTTCCGGATTAAACTGCTAAGCACTGTGCCTCTCAAGCCTTTGCCACTCTCAAGCCTACCTGAATAGTTACACTATTTGAAGTAAGGGCCAAGTTGCAGCAGGCTCCTGATGAGAAAATTCTGTAAAAATACAATCGCTAAAATGACGATCACAGGTGAGAGATCAATCCCGATGTTCCTCAGGGGGAGCCATCTCCGGACAGGAGCCATAACTGGTTCCGTTATCCGGTAGAGAAACATTACGATCGGGTTATATGGATCAGGGTTCACCCAGGAGATGACCGCCCGGAAGATGATGATCCACATATAAATGGTGAGTCCTATATCAAGGATCTTTGCCAGCGCGACGATAAAATTTTCCAGAACAAACATGGAGGCTCCTTAAGTTAAGAGTCGTAAGTCATAAGTCGTAAGTCATAAGTCGAGAGGAGAACCTTTACTTAACTCCAGACTATAGATTCTCACTTTTAAATTTATCACATATAAGTCATATTGTGCAAATAAAGATTGAAAACTTCTTGATGTTGGAGAGGCATGGTGATAGAGAATCTTACTACCACAGAATTATCCTCGTCGAGGTGAGGGAATTATGGTATCAGATATTCTTTCATGCAAGTATCAAGAAAAATCAGGGAGGAGATAGGACATGAAAACAGAGGAGAAAGATTTCGGGGCAGTGGTGGTCAGTAAGAAGGAAGGATTTGCCGTAGTAACATTGAATCGGCCGGAGAAGTTAAACGCACTAAGTCCCGAACTGATAAAAGACTTTCTTAGCGCCTGGAATGATATTACGGATGACGACGATGTTAGAGTAGTGGTTATTACCGGGAAAGGTCCGTCCTTCAGTGCTGGCGGAGATGTGGTGAAAGACATAAACCCGCTGAGAAAGATGGGGGCCTCTGAGTTTCATAGGTACTTCAGCCAGGCAGAGGTAATGTACAAGGGAATAATAGATTTGGAAAAGCCCGTGATAGCTGCCATAAACGGATTTGCGGTGGGAGCTGGCCTCGATCTGGCCCTGGCGGCGGATATAAGGATTGCCGCAGAGGATGCAAAAATGGGAGAATTCTTCGTCAGAATGGGGCTAACTCCGGAACTGGGGATCTACATTTTGCCCAGGCTGGTCGGGTTAGGATGGGCAAAACTGATCTGTCTCACAGGGGATATCATTGATGCGGCCCAGGCAGAAAAGATTGGCCTTGTTGAAAAAGTGGTGCCCGTGGAACAATTAATCCCTTACGCTGAGGAACTGGCAAAGAGGCTTGCCCACGGTCCGGTGGCCACGGGGACCATTAAGAAGGCAATCAACGAATCACTCAAGATGACCCTTTCCTCGTCTCTGGATTATATATCGAGATTGCAGTATCAATTAAGTCATACCGAAGACCATGAAGAAGCCGTTACCGCATGGTTGGAAAAGAGGAAAGCGGTCTTCAAGGGAAGGTAAGAAACATTTGGTGGGCCGTATGGGAATCGAACCCACGACCAACGGATTAAAAGTCCGCTGCTCTACCATCTGAGCTAACGGCCCCGGCCCATCAAAATGACGCGATTTTAGGGGTTGCCCTCCTAACAATAAGCTCTTGAGTTGTCAAGAAAAACTTTTGTAGAAAGTCTATCCTTCCCCTCAAGGGACAGGTTCTACATTGAGTTTTGCCTGATCAAATGGATTTTTCAGGATGATTGTTTCCTCTCTGCACGCTCCCACAGAGACGAGAATCATTCCGCAACCGGTGAGCGCCTCCAGTCTTTCTATATATCGTCTCGTGTTTTTAGGTAGCTCTTCCATGTGCCTGACCTTACTGATATCTTCCGTCCAGCCGTCCATCTCTTCATAAATCGGTTGGCATTGTCCGAGTACCCGGTGGTTTGTAGGAACGGATTCGGTGAATTCCTCCCCCCATGGTGTTTTGTAACCGACACAGATCCTCAATTTCTCGATACCGGTCAGAACATCGAGTTTGGTCAGCGCAAGTCCCGTTATACCAGAGACCCGTATAGCCTGTCTGACGAGGACTGTGTCCAGCCAGGCACACCGACGCTTTCTGCCCGTCGTGGCGCCAAATTCCTGTCCCACCTCCTGGAGCCGGTCGCAAACTTCGCAGGTCAACTCGGTCGGGAAGGGGCCTCCCCCCACCCTTGTAGTGTAAGCCTTGCAGACTCCTATAACGGCATTAATGGCTGTTGGCCCGACACCGGTGCCGCAGCAGGCACTACCAGCCACGGTATTGGAAGAGGTAACAAAAGGAAACGTACCATGGTCAATATCGAGATGAGCCCCCTGGGCGCCCTCGAAGAGAACCTTTTTCCCTTTTTTGATCTCCTGATTGATAATGAGGGACGTATCTGCTACATATTCTCTGAGGCGGTCGGCATATGCCCGATATTCATTATAAATCGCCTCGCTATCTACCGGATCTTCCTGAAAGAATCTGGTGAGGTAAAAGTTTTTTTCTTCCACGTTTCTCTTTAATTTCTCCTGAAATACCTCTTCGTCGAGGAGATCGCAGACCCTGATACCCACCCGCGCTACCTTATCTTCATAGGCAGGTCCGATGCCCCTTCCCGTTGTCCCGATCTTTTTGCCAGCCCCGTGAGACTCGCGGGCCACATCCAGCCTCCGGTGATAGGGCATGATCACATGGGCATTTTCACTCACAAAAAGTTTTGTATGCCGGGGAAAGATCCCCCGGTTTTTGAGTGCATCAATCTCCTCAACCAAAACCAGGGGATCAACGACAACTCCATTTCCGATGATGCAGATCTTATGCTCGTGCAAAATACCGGAGGGAATCAGGTGCAGGATGGTTTTTTCACCTTTTGCAACGATGGTATGACCTGCATTGTTGCCCCCCTGAAATCTCGCAATAACATCGGCCTCTTCTGCGTACAGGTCAACGACCTTCCCCTTGCCTTCATCACCCCACTGGGTGCCGACAACCACAATACTCGCCATAAGGAACTTCCTCCTAAGCTACATCTCAAGAGGGATCACGGAAATGACATGGGGCATCCCCCGGAGTTTACTAAGCACGTCATCGCTTACCATACTGTCGGTACTTAACACAACCAGGGCCTGTTTATCAACCTGTTCGCGGCTGAAGTGGAGTCTCGCAATATTGACAAAGTTATCTCCGAGGGTGGCGCCGATGTTACCGATGACGCCAGGCCTGTCATAGGTACACAGGACCAGCATATGACCTTCCGGAACAACCTCCAGGGTGAATTTATTGATCCTCACGATCCTCGGATCCTGACGTCCAAAGATGGTACCTGCCGCGCAGCTCGCTTCCTGAGAGGTCTCAATGGTAAGAGTTATCATGCTCGTATAGTCTTTAACCTCACTGCTCTTTGTTTCCACAACCTTGATACCCCTTTCCTTTGCTACCACGGGCGCATTGATGTAATTGATGGTTTCGTTGAGTATGGGGGTCAACAGTCCCTTTAGCAGAGAAATGGTAATGGGGGCTGTGTTATAGTCCAGGATTTCCCCGCTGTATTCTACAATGACCTCTCTGATGCCGCCCGAGACCAGTTGAGATTCGAATTTCCCCAACTTTTCTGCCAGGATTAGATAGGGTTGAATCACGTTCAGTAACTCGGCGCTGACAGAGGGGAAATTGACGGCATTTTTGATTTCCCCTTTTGTAAGATAAGCCGCAATCTGTTCGGCAATGGCAACAGCCACATTGGTCTGGGCCTCATCGGTCGAGGCGCCGAGATGGGGCGTACAGATTACATTGTCGAGGGCGAGAAGCTCCATATTCCTGGTAGGCTCCTCTTCAAAAACGTCGAGGGCGGCGCCGGCAACCTTCCCGGATGTGAGGGCATCATAGAGGTCTTTTTCATTGATAATTCCCCCACGGGCACAATTAATAATAAAAACCCCCTTCTTCATTCTGGCAAAAGTGTCGGCATTGATAAATCCTCTCGTTTCCTTCGTTAGAGGAGTATGTACCGAGATAAAATCAGAATTTCTTAAGAGCTCGTCCAGGGTAACAAGGGTGGCTCCTGTTTTTTCTGCCGTTTCCGGTGATATGAAGGGATCGTAGGCGATGACATTTATCTTTAGACCCTGTGCCCGGTCGGCGACGATGCTGCCCACCCTTCCTATGCCGATAATTCCCAGAGTCTTATTATAGAATTCAGTGCCGATAAATTTACTTTTCTCCCACCTTCCCGCTTTCATGGACGCCATGGCCTGAGGGATATTTCGGGCAAGAGAGAGCATCATGGCAATGGCGTGCTCCCCTGCAGTAACGGTGTTACCACCGGGGGTATTCATGACGACGACACCTCTCTTCGTGGCAGCGGCGACATCCACATTATCAAGTCCGGTCCCGGCCCGACCGATCACGCTGAGTTTTTCTGCCTTATCAATGATCTTTCTGGTAACCTTTGTGGCACTCCGGATGGCCAGGCCATCGTAATCCTTAATAACTTCTCTGAGTTTATCGGGGGTAAGGTTCAGCATCACGTCAACCTCAATCCCCGGCGTTTTTTTGAATATCTCTACACCCTCGGCAGCTATGTTATCGGTTACAAGAACTCTTTTCATTAAGCTTTTCCTCCTTGCAGTCAGGGGCCGGAAACATAAACCCCTCTGATCAGCGCCCGGCAATCTTTTGGTTATACAACCTTTCCAGTTCGCCAATAGCGTATTTTATATCTGCCGCCTCAATCGTGGGGCCGCACCAGAAACGAACCCCCGGGGGGGCATCCCTATAAGAATTCACGTCATGCGCCACATTATTCCTGCTTAATTCACCGGCAATATCTTTGAGAAATTTAGCCTGCTCCTCCGGTGGCATGGCCTTAAACTTTTCACTGGCAACGGCAAGACAGACCGAGGTAGTGGATCGGATATCGGGAGAGGCGGCCAGGAAATCTATCCAGTCTGTCTTTTCGACCCATTCCTCTATGACCTTAAGATTTTCTCGACTTCTCTTGATGAGACCGCCCAGTCCAATTTCCCCGGCCCATTTCAGTGCATCGAGATAATCTTCCACACAGAGCATGGAAGGGGTGTTGATGGTATCCCCGGCAAAGATAGCCCGGTTGACCTTTCCGTCCTTTTTCAAGCGGAAGATCTTGGGCAGGGGCCAGGGGGGGTCATACGACTCAATCCGGGCAACGACCCTGGGGCTCAAGACGAGCATGCCATGGCCGGCCTCACCACCGAGGCATTTCTGCCAGGAGAAGGTCAGGGCGTCAACCTTTGACCAGTCAATCATCATGGCAAATGCCGCGCTGGTAGCATCGCAGAGGGTAAGCCCCTCCCTGTCCGACGAAATCCAGTCCCAGTCAGGGATCCTAACTCCGCTCGTGGTACCGTTGGCAACAAAGACGCAATCATGCGACCAGTCCACCTCTTTCAGATCGGGAATCTTGCCATAATCAGCCCTCCTGATTGTGGGATTGAGTTTCAACTGTTTGGCAATGTCTGCTGCCCAGCCTTCAGAGAAGCTCTCCCATACCAGCACCGTCACCGGCTTCGGGCCGAGAAGGGTCCACATGGCGGCCTCAAACGCCCCTGTGTCCGAGCCGGGTAATATCCCGACCAGATAGTCCTCCGGGATTTCCAGGATTCTTTTAGTTTCCGAGATCGCCTCTGTTAGCTTTTCCTTACCGAGAGCGGAACGATGGGAACGACCGACCGGGGCATCTCTTAAAGCCTCAAGGCTCCATCCCGGTCTCTTGCTGCAGGGACCTGAACCGAAATTTGGATTATGCATAACTCCTTTCCCCTCACTTTTTAAAAAATCAGTAAGCGTTCAGCAGTCAGCCATCAAGTTGAGTGCCTAAAGTGAGCTAAAGTTTAAAGTGCCTAAAGTTATTTAGAATAGAAATTCCTATACTATCAAGATAAAGAAAAGTAACGAATTACCCATAAAACATCGCTTTAACAATGAGAGGGTGTCTTGTCTAATCCCTTTTTTTACTGAAAGCTGACGGCTGATAGCTGAACGCTTACAAAACTTATATCAGTATTGCCATGATTGTTCAAGATATTTTAGGTCAGTATTGGCCTGAAGAGAGAATTTCCTTATATAGATTGACACGCTTTAATATCTATAGTATTGATCAAAAAGTGGAATATTAATGTCAATATTTAACCACAAAAAAGCATTGTAGTATGCTGGGTATAAATCTCTCCCGCTTAAATTTATCTATTGAGTGAGTTTTTTTGAAAAAAATTAAAACCCAATTTTTCTGCCAGAACTGCGGTCACCAATCGCCAAAGTGGCTGGGGAGATGTCCCTCCTGCGGTGAGTGGAACCAGTTTGTGGAAGAGGAAATAAGGACAATCGCCCCTGCTATTTCTTCTGAGTTTCAGTTTGATGGGACCCCCCTGCCAATCGACGCCATCACGGCGGATGAAAAGGAGAGAATCGTAACAGGGATTACTGAAATGGACAGGGTCCTCGGTGGGGGGATCGTGGTCGGTTCAGCTATTCTGGTCGGCGGTGACCCGGGGATCGGTAAATCAACCCTCCTCTTACAGGTACTCCAGCATCTGGCGGAGAAGGACATGAAAGTTCTCTACATCTCCGGAGAGGAATCGGCAAAACAGATCAAGCTCCGGGGAAGCCGAGTCGGGGCCTCATCGAAGAATCTTCTCGTCCTCATCGAGATCGCCCTGGAAAACATCATCCAGCAAATCAAAGAATTATCGCCAGAGGTCGTGGTAATTGACTCCATCCAGACGGTCTATTCATCCGCCCTCTCTTCTGCCCCGGGCAGTGTGGGTCAGGTGAGGGAGACGTCGGGGAGACTCATTCTTTTCTCAAAAAAGACGGGAATTCCCGTTTTTCTCGTGGGCCATGTAACCAAAGACGGTTCTATTGCCGGCCCGAAGGTACTGGAACATATGGTGGATACAGTCCTCTATTTCGAAGGGAATGGGGGACATGCCTACCGGATCATCAGAACCATGAAGAACCGATACGGACCAACCAACGAAATCGGAGTCTTCGAGATGAGGGATAACGGTTTACAGCAAGTAGCTAATCCCTCCGGGTTTTTCCTGGCGGAAAGACCGGAAGGGGCCGCCGGCTCTGTAGTCGTGCCAAGTATGGAAGGAACAAGACCGATTCTCATAGAGATACAGTCTTTAGTCAGCCCCACTAATCTGGGAATGCCGAGACGGACTGCCATCGGTGTTGACCACAGCCGGGTGTCTCTGTTAGTTGCCGTAATAGATAGAATCTGCGGCCTTCGCCTCGGCAATCACGACATCTTTCTTAATGTGGCCGGCGGTATAAGGGTAGATGAGCCGGCAGTGGACCTGGGAATCGTATCTTCCCTGGTCTCCAGTTTTCTTGACCGGCCGATTGATTCAGGGACCGTTGTTTTTGGCGAGGTTGGTCTCACCGGCGAGGTAAGAGGGATCTCTCAGATGGAGACCAGGATTAAGGAGGCAGCCCGGATGGGGTTCAAACGCTGCATCCTTCCCAAAACCCTCTCCGGTGATATCGTGCCGTCTACAAAAATAAAACTTCTTAGGATCGGCACGCTCAGAGAATTACTGGAGTGTCTCTTTTAGGAAGAAGTTTTCCCACACATAAACTTCCTAACCCGGCATAGCCGGAACCAAAAAGGTCAGAAAAAGTTCAAATGTCAAAGCTCAAAGTTCAAATGAATGTCAAATGACTCAATATCAAAAAATTCATCCCCTTTGTCATTTGAGCTTTGGGCTTCATTTGGCATTTGGATTTTGAACTTTGAACTTAAAATTTTTTCCATTTTGGCAATAATTTAACTCATAAGGTCCTAAAATAGCGGTTGGAGTAACAGGGCAAAGAGGAAGCCGAGAGCGGCGCAGACAGGGAAAGTGAAAATCCAGGTGAGGACGAGCTGTATAGTGATGCCCCATCTTACTGCGGAAAACCGACGGATGGCCCCAACTCCCATGATAGCGGTGTTGATAGTGTGGGTTGTGCTCAGAGGTATACCCAGCCCGGAAGCTAAAAGAATGGTAAGACTGGCGGAGCTTTCTGCGGCGAAGCCGTTTACCGGTTCAAGCTTGGTAAGCTGAAAACCCATGGTTTTGATAATGCGCCATCCACCGAAACTGGTACCCAACCCCATGACTATGCCGCAGATGAGAATGACCCATACTGGTATCCGGAACTCGGGTAGTACCCCTCCCAGAAACAAAGCTAAGGCGAAAACCCCCATAAATTTCTGTCCATCGTTGCTCCCGTGACTAAAAGCCATAAAAGCTGCCGAAAAAATCTGAAGTCGGCCAAAGACTGCCCTGACAGAGGATGGGGTAGTGCGGAAGAATAAACGGTAAATGACGGTCATTATTATCAATCCGAAGAGAAAACCAAAGACGGTAGCCAATCCTAAACCCATCAGGACTTTCCGCCATCCCTCCCACAGTAACACTGATGGTCCGGCAGCAGCTAATCCAGCCCCGGCAAGCCCAGCAACCAATGCGTGGGTTTCACTCGTAGGCAGACCCCACCGCCAGGCTGCGGTACCCCAGATAATTATGGCCAACATGGCCGAGGCTACTGTATGCAGACCTATGACCTCCGGCCTAACAATACCCTTGCCAATAGTGACCGCTACCAAAGTACCCGTAGCCAACGCTCCTAAGATGTTCAACACCGCCGCCATGACCACCGCCCGGTAGGGGGAAAGGACACGGGTAGAGACTACTGTGGCAATAGCATTAGGGGCATCTGTCCACCCATTGACAAATTCAGCGGCTAAAATCAATAGTAGTACGAGGCCTAAAGATATACTCATATACTCATGTCCAGTTTGTACTATAGGAGCCTATCATAGAAGGACTCAAGCATTTTTCAGGACGATACCTTCTACAATATTGGAGACATCCTCGCAGATATCCATGGCCTCCTCAATTCTTTCGAGTATTTCCTTCCATTTAACCCTACAACGTAATATATAAATATTTAATGTTGTAATCATTTATGTTCTTT